>JANNFJ010000875.1:0-4321 GCA_031379725.1 Calothrix sp. OTE_75_metabat_31 | reverse complement strand
CAATATTGAATGCCTTGGTCGTAGCGATTTCCAAGTAAAAATACGTGGATTTCGCATCGAAGTCGCGGAAATTGAAGGGCTATTAATGCAACATCCAAGCATCCGGGAAGCTCTTGTGATGGCTATAGAAGACGATTTCGGCGAAAAAAATTTAGTTGCCTACGTTGTACCCAAGCAAAAGTCAACCCCTAAAACTACCGAACTACATCAATTCGTAAAAGAAAAGTTACCGTCCTACATGATACCCTCGGCATTCGTTATCCTCAATTGCTTGCCTTTGAATCCGAATGGTAAAGTAGACCGAGCCAAACTATTGATACCACAAGTTAAGCAAAAATCCAGAAATACTGCGATCGCACCTCGCAATGACTTAGAAAAACAGCTAATCGCAATTTGGGAAAAAGTTTTAAATGTGCAACCCATTGATGTGAGAGATAATTTTTTTGAATTGGGAGGGCATTCTCTACTAGCCATCCGATTACTGACAGAAATCGAAAAAGTTTGGGGTAAAAATCTCACCCTGTCCGCATTTGTGGAAGCACACACAGTTGAGCAACTAGCCAGTCTCATCGAGCAAAAACAATTATCAGCAACTGACAAATCTTTGGTAACGATTCAAAAAGGTAATACCAAACCCCCCTTATTTTGTATCCATGCGGTTTGGGGTAACGTCCTATTTTATCAAAAGTTAGCCAGTTATCTGGGAGAAGACCAACCATTTTATGCCATGCAAGCACGAGGACTTGATGGAAAACCACCTTGCACTTCAATTACAAAAATGGCTGCTAGCTATATTCAGGAAATGCGAACCGTTCAACCGCACGGTCCCTATTATATCGGAGGCTATTCTTTTGGTGGTTTAGTGGCTTTTGAGATTGCCCAACAACTTCAAGTGCAAGGGGAGGAAATGGCATTTTTAGGTATATTTGATACTGTAGCTCCTGGTTATAGTCAACCAACAGCTTTAGAAAATAAAAACAGTTCACTGCTTTTGACTAATCTATACGAGCATTTAAGTAAAATTTTCGAGTTAGGAATTCGAGAATTAATTACTTACGTATGGGATAGGTTAAAGTATCACGTTTTAGTAGGTAAATTAAGTATTTTAAACAGAATGTATTTGCGTTATTTGAAGCGATCGCTTCCACAATTGCGACTTCTTAACGTTGCCGCAGCCAACAATCAAGCTCGTAAAAGCTATGTATCCCAGGTTTATCCCGGATGCGTGGCTCTGTTTGCGGCAAGACAGAAAGCTGCGGGGTTTGATGGTGATTCGACATTAGGCTGGGGTGTTTTGGCTAGTGCTGGGGTGGAAGTACACGATATTCCGGGTTCCCACACAGACATGATGGTAGAACCACAAGTGCAGTTACTAGCCGAAAAAGTGCGGTCGTGCTTGGAAATATCGCAAGCTCAAGCGAATCACCTTGAAGGATAGATGGAAAGGTGATACCAATTATATGTGAAGTTGCATAGAATTTTACCCCACACGCCAGTCGCTCATGGGGGAAACCCCCAAGACCGCGCTGGCTCCCCTTAATCCCCTCCCCGCGCTTCGTGGAGGGGAAAATCCGGTTCCCTCCCCGCTTGCGGGGAGGGTTAGGGTGGGGTTATATATTATGCGGCTTCATATTAAATTGGTATGACACCAATGGCGAGATGCCTATCCTACGGGTTTATTTTTTTATAAACACCCTTTAGGAAAGATATGAGTTTCCCCACTTAATGAGAGAGCGAACCATATCTGTAATTCTACTGTTGGAGAAAAATGATTTAAATAGTATTTTTTAAGAAGTAAAGATAATAAGTTAGTAGAGATAAACATGCTAACTGTACTTGGATTATTAAATCAGAAGTACAAAGGGCAGTTAATACTTGAGTTTGATAATTGTTCTTTCAACACCGGCTGAATTTTGTCGGCACAAAAGCAAAGCTATGTAACAAAATATAAAATAACTTTTGTTGCTGAACTAATGATGATCTGTTAGCCCCAACCTACTTATTCGTTATCAGTTTGTCATCTACCATTATCCACCAAATAATATGGCTCAACTAAAAATTGTCATGCTCGGTAGCAGCCTTACCCAGAATGGGGGTATCGCTACTGTTGAGAATTTAACAATAAAATATGCACCCGATCAAATTCAAATTCAGCATATAAGAAGCCACGATGATGGTTCGCCTTTATATCGCATCCGAGTATTTGCAATAGCCATAGTCTCATTACTATGGAGGTTATTCACCAAGCAAACAGATGCCATACATATTCATATTTCCGACTGGGGTAGCTTACTGCGGAAAGTGATTTTAGCCCTGATTGGTTTTGCCTTCCACAAACCTGTGCTAATGCACGCTCATGGGGCTGAGTTTCACCTAACTTACTCCCAGCTACCAAAGTACTTACAACCACTTGTGAGCGGAATATTTCGCCGTTGTGAAGCTTTTATCGTTCTCTCTAATACTTGGAAAGAATACTATGTCAAGCATCTAGGTTTACAAGAAGAACGAGTTATAGTTTTGCCGAACCCTACAGAATTACCCGCGCAAATTCCCAACCGTGTAAATGTCCGCAAAGTTAAATTCGCTTGCTTTGGTCGTGTCGGCGATCGCAAAGGAACATTCGACCTGATTAAAGCCTATGCCAACTTACCATCCGAACTCCAAGATAGCTCTGAATTAGTCATCGCTGGTGACGGAGATATTCCTAGAGGACAGAAGTTAGTCGAGAGTCTCAACCTTACCGAGCATGTCAAATTTCTTGGTTGGATAGATACTCAGGCCCGGAATACCCTTTTAGAAACGGTGGATGTATTTGTATTGCCATCCTATAACGAAGGTGTGCCGATGGCTTTATTAGAAGCAATGGGTTGGGGAATACCCGCAATTGTCACTCCTGTTGGTGGTATTCCGGAAGTAATTGTTTCCTCTCAAAATGGTTTATTAGTAACTCCTGGTGATATTCAACAATTATCTGAAGCGATAAAGTTGTTAATAGAAAATGAGGCTTTAAGACTCGCTTTAGGCAATGCAGGCAGACAAACCGTGACTCCCTTGGATGTCAATATCTATTGTAAAAATCTAGCTGCTATCTATAGTTCGGTAATAGTTCCGCAACTAGATTCTAATCTTTCAGCAGGAGCTGTTAGCTAAATCACAGAATTAGGACTCACACAAAAACTCTCTCAAACCTCTTAACTCCGTGCCCTCCGTGCCTAATAAGGTTCATTCCTCAATTAAAAATTGTTTTTTTTGAATAGACGCGATATTACCCTACGGGTTCCGCCTTAGCGGTACGCGTCTCTACATTGTTACTTACGAAATAAACAAACAAAATGAAAAAATTTCAAGAGATGACCGTACTTGGAACTCGATTCCACAAAATCAAAGTTTCCGAACTCATTGATTATACCGTCATAGCCGCAAAACTTCAGCAAAAAACAACCATCGGTAATGTCAATGTTCGAGCCGTCAATTTTGCCTATGAACTACCTTGGTATCAAGACTTTATTAATAAATCGGATCTAGTCTTCTGCGATGGATTTGGAGTTTTACTAGGAGCAAAAGCCTGCGGTTGTGATGTCAATTCATCCAATCGCATGACCTGCCCCGACTACATCGAAGATTTAGCAATAGCTTGTGAAAGAGAGAATATATCTTTATTCTTGCTCGCTGGTAAACCAGGTACCACAGATAAAGCGATCGCAAAACTAAAAAAAGTCGCACCAAACCTAAAAATAGCCGGACACCACGGGCACTTTGATAAAGATGGACAAGAGAACGAAGCTATTATCCAACAGATTAACGAGTTTAAGCCTGATGTTCTATACGTCGGCTTTGGAATGCCATTACAGGAACGCTGGATTTTAGATAACTCAGAACGAATCGACACCAAAGTGTTTTTACCTTTAGGTGCTTGCCTAGATTTCTACACAGGTGACGTTTACCGGGGTCCCCGGTGGATGACTGACAGAGGTTTGGAGTGGCTGACGCGATTTTTCACAGAACCTCATCGCTTGTGGGAACGCTATGTAATTGGTAATCCGCTCTTTTTCTATCGTGTCTTCTATCGTGCCTCCCAGCAATGGCTAACTAAGATTTTTGCCAAGCGTTCAACATCACCATCAGAGGTGACACAGCAATAAATGGAAAGGGGAATAAAATCCAAAACCCAGTATTGCATTTTCATTAATTTTGATATGTCGTGAGGGTCAGATCCCGATTTCTTAAAGGATACCGTTGGCGAATTCTTGAGGGGTTTCACCCCTCAAGGGTTAGTAACATCTGAAAAAGAGAATAAGTACATAAGTCTAGCATCCGTAAT
>JANNFJ010000843.1:0-3888 GCA_031379725.1 Calothrix sp. OTE_75_metabat_31 | reverse complement strand
TCAATAATATGCTTTATCGGCTGCAATTCCGGTATTTCAAGGGAGGGACACCGTTTGTGGTGGAGGGATAAATGATTCCATCCTAGACCGTGGCTAGAGCGTAACCAAGGTCTTTGCGTCACAGAGGAGCGTTCTTGTTGCTGATTAAAATCAACTTGGTTGGGTTGGTTGCGATCCATACGTTACTCTCTTTAGGAATGTGTCCACATTTTACTAGCTAATAACTAGCTAAACGAACCCATCCAAATTTGAAATTGTATTAGTATTTTGGTATGGCTACTTAGCTGAAACAGTAGAAGCCCCGTACCATATTTATACTCAAATTGGTGTCGGGATAAATACGAGTGAGTTGTGAGAAGGTATTTTTAATGACTTGTGGCTACGCCAAAACAATAAAAACTAGCGTCGAACAACGAACACAATATATATTTATTGTTGGTATATCTTTAACCAAGCACGCAAATTATAACAAAATCGTCGTATTGAATTTATGCTGGTAAAGAGCGCCCCTCTACATACTTTTTAAGTGTCTTAACAGTTACACCACCACTCATATGCAATAAAATAAGACCCATTCCACAGTACATCTTTATGGTAGAAAGCTAGTTGACAAGTAGCGTTAATTTTGATTTAATCTTTTTAACCATATATTATAAGCTCTTTAATCTCAAAGAGTTGTCAACCAGGTGCTGCTCAACTATCAATATCGTTTATACCCAAACACTAATCAGAAACTTCAATTGAATAATTGGTTGCGGGTTGGACAGTATTGGTACAACTGGCAGTTAGGAGATAGATTTAATTGGTGGGAGCAAAATCGTAATTATGTAGTACTACCTAACGGCGAATTTTGTCAAATTGCTTGTTCTTTGTTGCCGCATCTACTAAGAGAAAATCCAGGATATTACAGTCAGAAAAAGCTATTACCCTCATTAAAAAAAGATTTAATTAAAGTGGGTCATTCGGGCGAGTTGCTGGATTTAACTTTGCTACCTTCGCAAACATTACAAGATATTTCAAAGCGAGTAGACCTTGCATTTAATCGTTTTTTGTCTGGAGATAGCAATGGAAAGAAAAGTGGTAAACCTCGTTTTAAAAATGCAGCATCTTTTCGCACATTAAAGGTAGAAGGTCAGGCAGTAACTATTGAACGTGTCGAGAAGGACTGGTTATTCATTTGTGTTTCTAAACTGACTGGATGGTTAAAGATTAGATTACATCGACCTTTACCAGATGGATTTATTCTTAAAAATATCCTTCTTACCCATAAGGCTGATGGATGGTATACGACGATAGCGCTAGAAGATACAACAGTACCAAATTTTAACCCTGACGACATTGTACCGACTTGGGATAACTCGTTAGGGATGGATGCGGTATTGCTAGAGGACGATTATCTAGCAACATCAGAAAATAAAAAGTTACCCTCTGTTAAATCGTTTCGTAAAAACGCTGTCACTCTCGGTAAAATTTCCAAACGTAAAGCAGCTAAGAAAAAAGGTTCTAAGTCTAGACGAAAATTAGCTTCGTCTTTATCTAAGCAGCATCAAAAAATTGCTCGTTCCCGTAAAGACCATGCATATAAAACAAGTCATGCGATAGTACGGACTGGGTTTAAAGTTTTTTACCATGAAGATTTAAACTTACGTGGGCTGACGAAACGGAATAAAGCCAAACAGGACGAAGATGGAAAATTCCTCCCTAATAATCAATCTGCAAAATCCGGGCTAAACAAGTCATGGAATGATGCAGCATTCGGTCAATTCTTTACCATACTGGACTACATAGCCTTAAAAGCTGGAGCAGTAGTGATAAAGGTAAATCCTAGTTACACGTCACAATTACTTAGCTACACAGATGAGTTTATTTTCTGTGATTGTGATATTCGGAGTTATTTTGACCCGCAAGAATTGCTTAATGTTGATAGGGATATTAACGCCGCTCTGAACATTAAGCGCGTTGGGCTGGGACTGTTCCCAACGATAAAACGCCGTAAGGGGAAAGAACCTGTTGTAGTTAAATCTGTAACAGCGAGTACCTCAAAGGAAGTTCTGGCAGTGCTACGCATACCAGAAGCCTAGACCTTATCCGGATTACCGGATAAGGTCTAGGTAGTTCACCTTAACTGAGGCTTCGCATCACTAATGGGCCTGCTGAGGTAATTGGATCGGTAGGGGCATCCAGCGTGATGAGCAACTGCGAAGGGTTCTTAGTGCAGGCTACATTTGGAGCAGCCCACTGCGCTGTACCACTGTCATTTTGGCGAAACTGTCCGCAGTACATTGGAGCGGAGGAGGGAGTGGCAACTGACCAAAGCCGGTATATCTGGTTGTTTGGTAGCTTGGGTAAGTCTTGGGCTACAAGCGTAACGGTCGCATCGCCTGGTTTAGCCAACAGTCGCGCCGTAGCAAGGCGGCTGTTTTTCGGGTTTGGCGTTGCACCTACTAAAGAATACACCTGAGTATCAGGTTGGCTCAGATGTGCGATTGTGGTTTGATTGGCTTGAAGTTCGCTACGAAGACGCTTTAGCTCAGTATTTGTGGCTTCGAGTTGTTGTTGAAGGGCTACGGTCTGCTGGGACTGACGACTTAGCTGAACTTGGTTTAAACCAAAAGCCATTACCGCTACAGCTGCAATGCTCGTACTAATCGCTGGTATCCACCGTTTCCAACTGCGGTGACGAGGTGAAGCTAGTGGCACAACGTTGGAATGGGAAGATTCTGGGCTGGTGGCTGCGATTGGCTGACTCACGGCACTGATAATTTTGTCCTTAAGGCGTGCTGAGGGTTCCAAAATCGGCATATCATACGGGAGCAAAGAAAACGCCTCTTTGAATGATTCGATTTCTTCATACAGCATTGGCGTTTCGGCTAACGCCTGATTTAGACGAGCAGCTTCCTCATGACTCAAATTATCGAGAATATAGCCTGCCACTAAATCGGTTTGGTTGGGGTCGTTGGTGGGGCGAATCATGGTTGTCGGGGTGGGATATCATTAAACGAGGTGGTTGAGCGCAGTACGAAGCTTCTTGAGTGCTTGACGAGCGCGCGATTTGACCGTGCCGAGGGGAATCCCGTCGTAGTATTTAATGGCGATAAAACGTAGTAATTGATGGTGAAACGTAGTATTTTAAAATGAGTAAGCATAGCCATCTGAGCGTTGGATAAAGTCAACGTTTTTCATTGATGATATTCCAACTCTAAAACCCTTAATGACAACCTCAACGCCCTTCTTAGTGGGCGTTTTGACTCTTGCAACATATTTTCCTTTATTGACATTCTTACGGTCTGAGTCCATCGTCACTCGTACTAAATCCCCCGCAGTTGCGTGTTTAAAAACACCCTTAGCTTTTTGTACTGCCGGAAAGCCATATTTATTCACACGTCTTGCTTGTCTTGAACCATGCCCTTTACTTACTACTATCAATGCTTGAATAGTTTTAATTTTTATGTTGCTACCAGATTCACCTACACAAGCTGCATCAATACTATGAGACTTTTCTAGCCCGATATTACATCGATTAAACTTTGTTCGACCTCCTGTCCAACACTTAACGTCATTACACAATTTTTTAGCTGTTTCAACAATTGCAAGTCTTGTTGAATTAACTGCACTCACATCCTTTAATGATGATTTTGCACCTTGTAAAATTTTCTCTAAAATTACTTTGTCTAGTAGAAATTCGGCTATATCCTTATCACCCTTTTTTTGGTTACAGCAATGACATGCTAACGTTAAATTACTGACTCTATCACTACCACATTTTGATTTCGGTTTGATATGTTCAATTTCTAACGGTACATTTTTTATACCACAATAAGCACATTCGTTACCCCATTTTTCCAGTAAATATTGACGCACCTCATATCCCCATAAAGTGCCTTGCTG
>JANNFJ010000812.1:0-1594 GCA_031379725.1 Calothrix sp. OTE_75_metabat_31 | reverse complement strand
CTTACCGAAATATCCCGTTAACTCACTAAGCGATCGCTCTCTCAAATCCACCCCGGTACGTATGCCCAACGAGTGCATTTTCGCTGCTGTCACTTCCCCAATCCCGTGAAATTTCTCGATGGGTAGCTGCTCTACAAAGGCTAGAGCATCTTCGGGCAGAATAACAGTCATGCCATTCGGTTTATTCTTACCCGATGCCATTTTAGCTAGGAACTTATTTATAGATACCCCCGCCGATGCTGTAAGGTTAGTTTCTTGAAATATTTCGGCTCGAATATGCCTTGCAACGGTCGAGGCGTAGGGTAATCCTAATTTATTTTCGGTGACATCGAGATAAGCTTCATCAAGGGCGACGGGTTCAAATATATCGGTGTAGCGTCCAAAGATATTGTGGATTTGGACTGATATTGCTTGGTAGACATCGAAGCGGGGACTGACAATTATAAGGTTTGGACATCGAGCTAGAGCCATACTCGAAGCCATCGCAGAACGAATTCCAAACTTTCTTGCCTCGTAACTTGCAGCTGCTACCACCCCGCGTTGGTTGGGCGAACCACCAACTGCTAACGGCTTACCTTGGTAGCTTGGATTGTCGCGCTGTTCCACTGATGCATAAAAAGCATCCATATCGACGTGGATAATTTTTCTTGTCTGGTTCGCCATTACGCGAAAAATGAAGGTGCAATTATTAGTTTAATTGTACTAATATAATTGACATTCGCGCTCTGTCAAAATATGAAGGGCACAGGCTTTTTAGTTCTACTGCAAACGGGTAAAATCTAAACTTTTGTCATGCTGAGGAACGTTCGCGTAGTGTTCTTGAAGGGTAGCATCTTAAGGATTTGGCGCTTGTTTAAAAGTACAGTTCTAACCCGTTTTTAGTATCTGTTTCAACAATTAGACGTAAATCACGTGTAACCTCGATTTCCAGTTTTTGGGCTGCATCATTAATCAACTCGTTGCGCCAAAAAACCACGTAAATACCGCATTATCAAACTTAATTTAGCTCCCACTGGCTTTTGAGTAATTCTTTGTAGATTGTTTCTTTAATTATCATCTGCTCGTACAACATCATTAAAAACTGCTGAGATTCTTGGCGGGACATTTGCTGTACTTGGTCGGCAAAGGCTCTGACATTAAATTCTTGTTCGAGAGATAATTGGTTAGATTGATTCATACTGACTCCAATGTGATTTATTTGGAATAAAAACTAGCTGTACTGGTGCTACCTTTACGCAATATGGCGCTGCCACTACGCAACATATCGTTATAACTATTTGTAAAGCTATGTTAACTAGTGTAACAATAAATTACAAAGCAGAGTGTTCGGGATACCGAACGCGATGTCGAGGTAACTATAATTTGACGTTTAATAAAACTAGTTCATCTACTTAGTGAGTAATAATTGTTACAATATTTCATGCATCGTGAGTTTTTTTTTGGTTAATTATAGTCTGTGCAATTATCGGGATTATTATCCTTACGAGCAAGCAGACAAGCGTTGCCGAACAACAAGTTCGCCTAAGCGTGAGTGCGATAGCTTTGCTAACCCCTTTTAGAGGTATCGCCATTTCATAAATTGCCTTTTTTTATA
>JANNFJ010000791.1:0-2478 GCA_031379725.1 Calothrix sp. OTE_75_metabat_31 | reverse complement strand
CTCGGTATTGGCTTGCTCATTTTCCTAATTGCTCAACGTGTCTGGAAAGGAAAAGAATCGATACTCGCACGAAATGGTCAACTAACTTGGTCAACACCTTGGGATGGTGAAACCATTTTGCAGGTTTTTGTAATTGGCTTTTTCTTGATGGGGCAATTACTCATACCTGTAGTGTTTCAGTTAATATTTTCAATTCTTCCTATCCCCCGTCCAACTGGAGGGAATATTCGCCTTCAGGCATTATACGTTTTAGTCAGTTACTTTCTAGTGGCTGCGGGTTCCGTGTGTGTACTGTATCTATCTATCAAACCTTTTCTACCATTACCTGACGGTTGGTTTCGTTTTCGTCTGGGTGGTAAGTGGTTTTTGTGGGGTTTCGGTGGGTACTGCGTGGCATTGCCTATAGTGTTGCTTGTATCTTTGATTAACCAACAAATCTGGAAAGGACAAGGTGGCAGCAACCCGCTTTTGCAACTGGCATTGGAAGGGCAAGACTCGGTAGCTTTGGGAATATTTTTTGTGACAGCTGCTCTAGCTGCACCTTTATTTGAAGAATTTTTGTTTCGCGGTTTTCTGCTTCCATCCCTGACTCGCTACATACCAGTATGGGGATCGATACTATTAAGTGCTTTTTTATTCGCTGCCGCTCACCTGAGCTTGTCAGAAATTTTACCTTTGTTTTCTCTGGGGATCGTGTTGGGTGTGGTATATACGCGATCGCGCAATCTTCTCGCGCCGATGCTTCTCCACAGTCTCTGGAATAGCGGTACTCTCCTGACTCTGTTTACTTTGGGCAGCAGTAACAATTAGTAAATACACCCATGCCCTTGACATTTAATCTAACTCGTGTATTAATATATTGCAGCGGAAGGTAAAACCGCAAAAACTTATGTATATAAACGAGGTTAATTGTTAATTAAGTTACAAAAATAAGTATAAAGAATATGTTAAATATATAACAAAGTGCCTGATAAATAATCTACTATTAATTATAGACAGGTATTTTACGTGTATGTTCGGGGTATCGTTGGCTTTAAGTCGGTTTGCGTTCCTAATTAATTATTTTTAACTCGTTAGTAATTTTTATACTAGTAATTCGGCGCAGTCAAGTAAATATTGACATTGTTCTTGTGTTCCGGAACAAACTCAGGCTAGAGAACGTCTAAACTAGTATCCTGGTAATAACGGAAAAGATAAAAAATCCGGAAGTCAAGCCAATGACTTGTAGAAAGTAGTATAGCGTAGCAGTTTTGAAGATTTTTGCTTTGAATTGTTTGAGTAAGATATTTCTTGCCCACAATTAGTAATTCTGCTATGTCTAAATTTGTTTTCAAATTTAACCACGTCACATAAAAATCATGAAGTCGCAAACTCTGTTTGACGACTAAATAGTTTATATACTTTCAGCGTTTTCATGACGATGATACGTTGTAGCAAAGTATATATGTGTAAATTCAACCAAAAAAGTTGTTAGTAATTAGTAGTTAGTATTTGAATTTTTACTAACTACTAACATTGCTTTACTAACAATTCATATGCCTATATTCATTTGGACGCACCTACTTCGCTTCGTCGATTTTGTTTGTGTTTCCATTTAGCCATTAGTATTCGCAATTCATTTATTTACTTAGTAAATGAATAAGCTTTGATTACAAAAAATAAATCTATACATTTTGAAGGAGTAGTAATTAGATGGCAAATGTTAATCCCAGTCACGCAACAAAGCAATTATTATCTGGATACTGCGGTATTATCTTTGGTGGGTTAGGTCTTCATAAGTTTGTGCTTGGATACTCTGCGGAAGGTTCAATCATGCTCGTTGTTTCTTTAATTGGCATTGTTTTTGCCTATGGAATCCCATTTTTAGTTATGCAACTTGTGGGTTTACTCGAAGGAATGATTTACTTGAATAAATCTCATGAAGAATTTGTTGATACGTATTTTGCGAATAAGCAAGGTTGGTTTTAAGAGTTTGGTGATTTAGCTCAAATATTGTAACTACCTAAATAATTAGTAATTTAAATAATTCATAACCCCGACTTCTCCAAGCAGTCGGGGTTTTTGTTAATAAAAACCTGGTTGCTAATTTTGACCGATCCGACAGTACTGAAACTATTGTTTTTAATTGTTAGATATATAACTTTGAATCCAATCGCTATTGGTTGGCGTAAATTCACTGAGGTATACTCAAATTAGATATTAGTATAATTAGCATTATTTGCTACAATAAAAGGTAAAAATCAATGTCTAGCGATATTAACGGTAAAAAAATTACAGCCGGAATATGTGCCATTTTAATTGGCGCTCTAGGTGTTCATAAATTTATTCTTGGTTATACAACCGAGGGTCTGATTATGTTATTAGGAACCATACTTACATGCGGAATTGGTGGGGCAGTTATGGGAATTATTGGTTTAGTTGAAGGAATTATGTATTTGAGCAAGTCTGACGAAGAATTTGCCAGCACCTACCTTGCTA
>JANNFJ010000787.1:0-2951 GCA_031379725.1 Calothrix sp. OTE_75_metabat_31 | reverse complement strand
ACATAAAACAGCCCTGCGGGTATTGGGGGCATAGGCATTTTCTCCAAATATCCTCTGAGAGTTTTTTAGCAATTTTGTAAATTCGCTACATAATCAATAAGTTAAAACCGCTATTCTATTAATGCTAAAGTGGCTTGTCTGTACGTAAACCGCAACATTTTATTGAGTGGCTAAAAAATGAATCGTTGGATAACAATGGTAGTAATCTGCGGATTGGTGCTGTATAACTGTTTATTTGGCGTGAATTGTGCGATTGCTGGTCAAATTTTAACTCAAGGTTCAAGTTTTAATGTACCCTCTGTAGAATTAGCAAGTCTGGATAGTATATTTACCGAGCGAAAAGAGGCTTTTCGACGGTATAACGAGACAATTCGAGATATCAAGAAGTCCGAGGGGTTATTTGGACTTTACAAAAATAGCGATGAAGGTAAAATCTACCTAGAAATTAGACCCGAACAACTTAATCAAAACTACTTAGCGACTGTGACGCTAGAATCGGGAGTCGGTGAAAGTGGTATATATAGCGGATTGCCACTGCAAGATTTTCTGTTTTACTTTCAGCGTGTCCATAACCGTTTACAATTTGTAGTACGGAATGTCAAATTTCGTACAGATATTGATGCTCCCGAAGTGCGATCGCTTTCCCGTTCCTTTAGCGATTCGGTACTGGCTGCTATCGATATTATCGGCATTGAGTCCCGCAGTAAAAACCTTTTGGTCAATTTAGGTGACTTGTTAATGCAGGATTTTCCTGATTTAACTTCGCTGTTGAAAAATTATTTGCAAGCTAATTACCACTTAGAGGAAAGTAAGTCATATTTTGCCGATGCCAAAACTTTTCCTTTGAATCTCGAAATTGACTCAGTTTACGGATTTTCTGGAGACGAAGGTGCAGATTTAGTAACTTTACCCGATAGTCGAGCTATCACGCTCGCTGTACATTACAGTTTCTCGCAGTTATCATCAAATAACAGCTACATACCTCGACTTGCGGATGACCGTGTAGGCTATTTTATCACTGCCTTTCAAGACTTTTCCCAGCATAACTTGGGGGAGGTATTTACACGTTACATCAACCGCTGGCATCTCGAACCAGCGAATCTGGAATTAGCATTATCTCCACCCAAAAACCCAATTGTATTTTGGATTGAAAATGCCGTACCTTTGGAATACCGTGCTGCAATCAAAGAAGGTATTCTCATGTGGAATCGAGCATTTGCAAAAGCCGGATTTGAAGATGCAATCCAAGTCCAACAAATGCCCGATAATGCTGATTGGCATCCTGCTGATGTACGTTACAATACAATTCGCTGGTTTAATTCCCTTGATGCAGGATTTGCACGGGGCCCGACAAGGGTAAATCCACTCACGGGTGAAATTTTGGATGCGGATATTATTGTCGATGCGAATATGGTACGTTCGATTGAAAAGGAATATCGGGCTTTAGTTAAAGGTAATTCTTCGGCTTGGGTTGAAGATTTTTCGGATGCTAAGAAAATTAAAGCAAACTGCAACTCCATAGATAATGATTCTTGCTACGGTGCAGAGTTATCGTTTCAAGCATCAATGGGTACATTAGCTTTATCGCTGCTTGGGGATACCACACCCAACGATGAGCAAATTAATCGCTACGTGCATGAATATTTACGCTATCTGATTGCCCATGAAGTCGGACATACGTTAGGTTTGCGCCATAATTTTCATGGCAGTACAATGTTAACACCCCAAGAATTGAATAATCAGGAAATCACGCATCAAAAAGGGTTGACTGGTTCGGTAATGGATTATTTACCTGTGAATATTGCACCTGCCGGAGTGCAACAAGGAGATTATTTTCCTACAGTTATTGGACCTTATGATGAATGGGCAATTAGTTACGGTTACAAGCTTAATCTTGATACATTTGCACAAAAAAATCCGTTGGCTGAAAAGGAATTTTTGGAGCAAATTGCCCTCGCATCTCCCGAACCAGAATTATCTTACGCAACCGATGAGGATATCAGGGATATTAATCCTTTGGCGAATATTTGGGATATGAGCGGCGATGTGTTAGTTTACTCGCAGTGGCAGTTAGATAATGCCCGAATAATGTGGCAACAACTCGACCAACGTTATCCCAAGAAAGGTGATAGTTACAGTCATTTACGGGTATTATTTAATCGAATTTTTCGATATTACGAGCGCAATGCAAATCTACTGGTACAGTATATTGGCGGTCAATCCTTTGGGCGGCATCATGTCAGTGAAAATACGCATTGGGCATTTGTTCCAGTGTCTAAAAGCGAGCAACAACGAGTATTGACAAAGTTGCTTGATTATGTATTTGCTGAAGATGCGTTTAGTTTTTCACCGCAATTACTCAACCAGTTAGCACCATCACGGTGGCAACATTGGGGGAATGTAATACCCGTATCTCGCCTTGATTATCCAATTTTGGCACGGATTTCTAGCTTGCAAGGTGATATACTGCGATCGCTTTTCGATGGGGAGCGTCTCAACCGTTTGCTCGATATCGAACTCAAAACTTTACCCGGTCATGCACTGAGTATTCCCGAACTTTTTGATACTATGCAGCAAGGAATTTGGAGCGAAGTTTTAGCACGAAAACCACAGCCAATTTCGAGCGTTCGTCGTTCTCTGCAACGCGAGTACTTGGATATTATGCTCGATATGGTATTGCGAAATGCCGATGTTCCCGAAGATGGACGCACAATTGCATGGTATCAATTGCATCAATTACAAAGTGCGATCACTACTAGTATCGAATACCCTAAGACCTTGAATATATATACCTTAGCCCATTTGGAAGAGACGAGCGATCGCATTACCAAAGCACTGAATGCACCATTGCGATCGCGCTAGCGACTCCGGTGGAGTATCGCGCTAGCGACTCCGGAGGAGTATCGCGCTAGCGACTCCGGAGGAGTATCGCGCTAGCGACTCCGGAGGAG
>JANNFJ010000742.1:0-5634 GCA_031379725.1 Calothrix sp. OTE_75_metabat_31 | reverse complement strand
ATTACGTTATTAATACTCTCATCTTTATCAACTAATCTGAGGGCACGTTTAACTACCTGTTGAGCGATAAGATGAAGTATCAGGGTGGTTTTTCCAGACCCTGGTGGCCCTTGCACAGCAGTTATCGGTTCAGTTTGAGCGTGCTTTATTGCTGTTAATTGCGAATTAGTTGGTGCATGGGTTGGGAAAGCACCCATGTAAGTCACTTCATGTTTTGGAGGCTGAGGTGTGCCAAATAAGTATTCGTAAGCTGGATGTCCTTTTGACCAATTTTTTGAGCCTGATTTGATTTCTTTCAAATCTTTCTTGAGATTGAACGAAAATCTACCCCCGGTAAACTCAAACAAGTACGGTTGTCGTTGGATCTGATAGCGACGAGGTATGGTAACTTGCCGCATCCACTCTTCATAAGTTCCAAATTGTAACTCAAAGGTTGTTTCAAGAAAACGTCGCAACCCATCTTCGGTAATCAAATTTTCGCGCTGTTCGTCGTCTAGTCCCAAGAAGGTAGCTAAATTGTCTCCAGCTTCGTTGAGTTTTAACTCCTCAATATTCCAGCCTTGCTGTCTGTACTCTCCTTTGAGAATGGATGTAATATCCAAGCTAAATAGAGGACAAAGATAGGATTTTCCCTGGTCTACATCCAGAAATTGCGGAAATGACAAAGCCCATAGACTTTCCTGTAGTTTTTGCTGCGCTTTGCTAACTTTTTGTTGCAGTTCCGAAAATATTGCTTGGTCAATTAATAAATTATTGCCAGATAGATTTATACCCAGCTTTTTGACTATATCCTGCTTGCCTGCTTCAATCCTGGCGTTACTGTAATCATCTAAAGCAATGTAGTCAAACCATGCGCTGAGAATCGCGTCTACTTTGCTGGTTGCGTTCAAGATTACCTCCAGGTAGCGGTGCTGGCTTTAGTGTTCTTACTAGCACTAATATACTATAAGACTGAGTAAATTTGCTAAGAGTATATGTTTTATTTATTAAGTTATAATCTGTACTTAAGTAGGGAGTATTTTTTCCTAAACCCTTCTAGATTTAAGTTTATACAGCGGATTGCAGGTTTATGAAGTACAGCATATCACCCCACAGTCAAGAGGGCGCAATGCCTTGCGCCCCTACATGCGTACTCGATTAAAATAAAAATTGCTGTATTTTTTACGTAGAAGGGCGTACTACACGAATCAGCTTACCTAGTAACGGTTCTTCCTGTGCTATTGCTTCGTTAATCCGAGTTGCCATTCGAGTTCTGTCATCATCATTAGTGCAAACAATAATACCTGTATGTTTAGGGTTGCTTTTATGCAGTCGGATAAAATCTTGGCGATTGAGGGTAATAACAGCCCGATTGTCGTTGACTGCAAAGGCTAATACCTCATCATCTGGAATTCCTAAATTGGCGTTTCCAGCTTCTTGTACCGTTAAAACATCGTGTCCTATTGTCCGAAGCTTCTCGCTTACTTTCCTTGGAAACTGCTCATCAGCATATAGACGCGCCATTAATTAAGCAACCTCATTAGCGTGAATAACCGCTTCAATTTCTTTTGGGTAGGCATCTGCATACGCCCAAGCATTAACTAAATCAGCTGCACTAATATGAGAATAGTCTTGCAGCAATTCGGCTTCACTGATGCCAAGACGACGCGCTTCAACTAATAGCCAGACAGCTATGCGAGTTCCAGCAATACAAGCTTCTCCACCGCAAACACCAGGAGTTTTGGTTATACCTTTGGCACCAATGTTAATGGTTTGAGTTAAACTTTGGATAATTGCTGCTTTTTCGGTTGCGGGCAATGCGAGAATTTGATTTTCTAATTCTTTAAGACTCATAAAATACTAAGACTGATTCGGGCTTAGTTTGATTGTAGCTAAATGGTTAAGGTAAAAGTTGCCAAATACGCAATATATTAAATGTAGAGACGCGATACATCGCGTCTCATAATCTAGATTTTGACTAGAATGTAATTTTTTATCAAAATCATTTGTTATAAACATCACCTATGTGTAAATTGCTAGCCTCATTAATATTAGTAATAAATTTCCCATGCTGATTTATAACATCGGCAATTTTGTTAATTTTTTGCGTTGCTTGTGGCTTAACTTCATCCCATCCCTTATCGGGTAGACCTTTGCCACCCCGCAGCTTGGCAATAGCAAAATCTCCCGCGTCCATATCAAAATGAGGAGTTTGAAGAACGTTGTACAACTTACTAGCGCTTTCAGATACTGCTTTTCCCAAATAATTCATTAAATTAGAAACTCGGACTTCTATATCACCCTCTTTATTTCCAGCACCCTGCAAAGCTTCGAGAAAATGATAAGTGTAAATGCTGCTTGATTCATCTTTTATCCAAGATTCTTGCTCACCTTCAGAGGAGGTAAAAATAACTCGACCTTTACCTTGTTTCAATTTATCAATAAAGCCTTTAGAGGGGGCAACTCGTATAAAATCATCAAATTCTTCATCAAGTTCCAAATCCGCTTCTTTGGATGTTGCCATTCCTGCTGCATGACAGCTATCAATTACAACTAATAAACGTTCAGCTTGAATTTGTCGCAATGCATCTGTGAAAGTTTCTGCTGATAGTGCAGAACTGGTCATTTTAGTAGGTTTAATATCATGTTGTAGTAAATAATAACTATTTGTTGTTTTGTCTATCCAGCCATGTCCTGAATAGTAAATAAATACGGTCGCATCACGGTCAGATTCGGCTTTTTCTTTTAACCAGTTTAAGCCATCTAAAATTGCGTTCTTAGTTGCTTCCTGGTTATTCAACACCCGAATATGCTCTTTATCATCAGGATAATCACATAATTCCGGGTCTATTAAAGCAGCATAAATTGCTTGAGTATCTTTTACTGTTACTGGCAGAGACAATTTACTATAAGCTGACTCTCCCACACCAATTAATAGTGCATAACCGTTAATAAATTTATCGCTCATTTTCTTCTCTCTCCATCAATTTGATTATTCTTTGTAGCTACTGAATCGAAAAATTACATGTAGGACTACCCCAAAGATTTTTGTTGGCGTAGCTTTTGCGCTTACATATACGTAGGGTGCGTTAGCCATAGCGTAACGCACCAAGGCCTCGGAGCGGTGCGTTACGCTGCCAAAGAAGCGCACCCTACGTATTAGATATTTAAGCAGCCAACAGAAATAAAAGCGGATTCCTATAGATAATTTTTACAAATTAATCAGGAATTCCACAGTATCTACTTGTATAGAGTAATAATTATAACTAGTCATCCGACACCTATGAGTCCCGATTATGACTTAAACGCTATTTTCGAGCGTATTCTCAATCACCAAGCAAGCGAGGGTGATGTGCAGACCCTGCGGCAATTAATACATGCGTGTGATGGTCAGAATCAAGTACAAATAGGTAAAAATATTGTCAATATTGCTGAAGGTAGAGATATTCAAATTGGCGATCGTATTTATCAAGGTATAGATGCCGAAGCCATTAAGGAATTACTGTATTCAATTCTACAAGAAAGCCAAACTCAAAAGCATATAAATTGCCCAACATACATACCTTATAGCGGTGTCCGCGAATTTGTAGGACGCGAAAAAGAACTTATCAACCTCCACGAACAATTACAACAACCCTGTGCTGTAGCAATTTCAGCCGTCGTCGCGGGAATGGGTGGTGTGGGAAAAACCGAGTTGGCGATTAAATACGCAAGGAAACACGAAGCTGATTACACTGGTGGTGTTTGCTGGATAAATGCCAGTAGAGAAAATTTAGAAGCGGAGATTGTGCAGTTTGCCTCACACAAAATGAATTTGACAGTTCCGCAAACGCTGAACGAAAAACCACTCTCGTTGACGGAACAAGTAGCTTGGTGTTGGCAAAATTGGCAACCACCATCCGGTTTGGTGTTGCTGATCCTTGATGATGTTACTAATTTAAATAATATTTGCTCTTGTTTACCAAGAAATAACGACCGCTTCCGGGTGCTAATTACAACTCGCCTGCGACGGTTGGAAAATAATTTTATTGAGATATCTCTAGATGTGTTGTCACCCGAAGAAGCGCTGCAAGAACTTGCTACAATTTTGGGAGAAGAAGACAAGCGGATACAAAAAGAACCTCAAACAGCAAAGGATTTATGCAAATGGTTAGGTTATTTACCTTTGGGTTTAGAATTAGTTGGGCGATATTTGGCAGAAGACCCTGATTTATCTTTAGCAAAGATGTTGCAGGCTTTGCAAACAAAACGGCTGCAAAATCTGGCAATTAATCCTTCAGAAGATGAATTAAAAGCAACCGAAATGACAGCTAAGTTAGGGGTGAAAGCTGCATTTGATTTAAGCTGGCAAAAACTCGACGCTATGACTCAGCATGTGGGCAAATTGTTAAGTTTATTTGCCCCTGATGCTATACCTTGGGAACTTGTAGAGTCTGCAAGTGAAAGAATGAATTGGGTGGATGATGATGTTAATGAGGCGAAAAAGCAGCTCTATAAATATCATTTGATTCAACGTTTAGATGATTCTGTCGCAAACTATAAAATTCATCCGTTGGTTCGGGAGTTTTTGCAAGAACAGCTAGCAGAGAATATCTCTAACCTCGAAGCGCAAGCAAAGACCGGGAAGGATTTGAAACAATCTTTTTTTGCAACAATATTACCAATAGCGAAGGAAATACCCGAAAGTCCCACCCTTGAGCAAATTAACTTATTTAGATTCATTATTCCCCATTTGGCTGAGATAGCAGAAAACCTTCTCAATGCGGTGAAGGATGAAGATTTAATTTGGGTATTTAGTGGTATAAAAAACTTTTATAGCGGACAGGGTTTGTATGTATTAGCCGAACCTTGGTTTAAACAATGCATGTCAGTAACACAAGCACGTTTAGGTTCCGAGCATCCCGATGTCGCACTCAGTATCAACAACTTGGCTGTACTTTACTACTCTCAAGGACGGTACAGCGAAGCCGAACCTTTGCTTGTACAAGCTTTAGAACTAAGGAAACGCTTGCTAGGTTTGGAGCATCCCGATGTTGCACAAAGCATCAACAATTTGGCTGGACTTTACGAATCTCAAGGACGGTACAGCGAAGCCGAATCTTTGGTTTTACAAGCTTTAGAACTTAATAAACGCTTGTTAGGTTCCGAACATCCCAATGTCGCACTAAGCTTGGCTGTACTTTACTACTCTCAAAGGCGGTATAGCGAAGCTGAACCTTTTCTTGTACAAGCTTTAGAACTTAATAAACGCTTGCTAGGTTTGGAGCATCCCGATGTCGCTACTAGCATCAACAATTTGGCATTACTTTACTTTTCCCAAGGACGGTACAGCGAAGCTGAACCTTTGTTTCTCGAAACTTTAGAACTAAGGAAACGCTTGCTAGGTTTGGAGCATCCCGATGTCGCTACTAGCATCAACAACTTGGCTGCACTTTACCAATCCCAAGGACGGTACAGCGAAGCTGAACCTTTGTTTCTCGAAGCTTTAGAACTAAGGAAACGCTTGCTAGGTTTGGAGCATCCCGATGTTGCTACTAGCATCAACAACTTGGCATTACTTTACCAATCCCAAGGACGGTACAGCGAAGCTGAACCTTTGTTTCTCGATAGCTGACTAGCTAGGAGTAGGTAACTAGTTTATGAGAAAGACTATTT
>JANNFJ010000329.1:0-2364 GCA_031379725.1 Calothrix sp. OTE_75_metabat_31 | reverse complement strand
ATGGGTTGGGGTGTGCGTGTGGGGTGGATAGATGAGATGCGGTATCTACCCGTTACTAAAGATTTTTTGTTATCCTACGGTGTGAGGGCACGATGGACTAACCCTTTCCCCCAGGTAAGCAAATACCGAGATTATTTAACCTTGCGATCGCTTCCTTACTTTCCTTGGTTGCACCTTGCTGACTATATATATTGATAGCTTGCTGATAATCTTTAACTGCTGCTTGCTTATTTCCCAAGGTACAGTTAACAACTGCACGGTTCATATAAGCAACAGGCGATTGTGAAGAAATATTAATAACTTTTGTATAATCTTGAATTGCTAAAGGGTAATCTCTAAGGTAAGAACGAGCATTACCACGTCCAATGTACGCATTGATATTTTTAGGTTCAAATTTAATTGCTTGGGTATAGGCACTTATCGCACTTTGATAGTCACCTTGTTCAAACCTAGTTTGCCCCTGTAGTAATAATTTATTGGTAGCTTCTTGGGTTGAACCCGAAGATGTTTTTATAAAAATTGTTAAGGCAGCAATAGAAGTAATCCCAAGTGCAATTGCACCTGCTTTGAAAGCATATCGATATCCAATTTTGGTAATATGTTGGATGTTTCTGACAAATTTCACCGGAATTAGACTGCGTTCTAAATTATGAATATCTTTATCCTTTATTCCTAAATATGTCCGTAAACATTCTAGTTTTTCGCGGTCTTTTATGCTGATTCGTTTCTTTGTCTGCAATATATAATTTAATTCTTGTTTGTATTGTCTTAATTTGTGTTTGTTCTCTTGATGGGCTTGGGCAGTTATTTCCTGTTCGATTAATTTGGTATCTTTAGTTTTTATAACCAAATAATTCTTAATATCATTTAAATTACTTAATGCTTTGTTGCTGAATGGGTACTCTTGCTGAATCGCGGCAGAAAAACTATATCGATATTGTTGTAATCTTTCTTGATATTGTTTAAGTTGTGTAACTATCATTTCGATACCTTGGGTAATATCGATTAAAGCTGCATCTAGATTTTGCCAGCTTTTTACTGGCATTCCATTTTTGGGTAAAGGTGTAAAATTACCGACTAATTTCTGCCAACCATGCACTTGATATAAAAGGACGGGAACAGCAATAATTTCACCTAATTGATGCTTTTCTTTCAACTTAGCGATTTCGCTATTCCAATCAACCTGATTTTGAACTAAAGCCAAAAAATCTGCACTTACTAACAGTACTATTATGTCGGCGGTTTGTAAGTGATAAATATTTTCAAATATCAAAGATTTTTTTCTTGATTCTTCTTGGTGCTGACTCCAAACCATTATTGCATCTGAATTTTGCAATTGCAGGTGCTTTTCCATTAACTGTCGCAATTGCTCATCTTGATGCGACCCTGAATAAGCAAAAAAAATCTTGATTGGTTTCGGCGACTCTGGTAATAAAAACATAAGTGAAAATTCACTCATTTGAGTTGGTATTAGTATTTAAACTATCTATAGGACTACTATTTGATTTTTGAAAAGATACGTAGGGTGTGTTAGCGCTTCTCGTAACGCACCAAGACCTCGAAACGGTGCGTTACCAAGAGCGTTAACGCACCCTACACATACTTAGATATTTAAGCGCACGCAGGCTACGCCCACATAAATCAAACCGAATTCCTATAGAATAAATACAGTTGCGATAATGCTACATTGACATTTACCAAAATCCTTTCTTAAACACAATAGTCTTAGTAGCTATTAATACCTGAAAAATAATAAAATTAATTATGCCTGTCAATAGGAAAATATAGAAACCTGGTATCTTCAAGATACCGGGTTTCTAGTTTTTCTAGATATAAGCAATATTAAGGGTGAGTTAGTATTTCAAATTAGTTTACTCAATGTCAAACTTAAAAGGAATTTTTTATCCTACCTTTGACGGTAAAACATCCTGTAACTTAGCGACCATTTCTGCCCTTGCTGATACTTCTAACTTGCGAAACATTCGTTTCAAAGCTTGCTTAACTGAGTTTTGTGTAATCCAAAGTTTTTCGCCAATTTCCCCATTAGTTAACCCTTGTGCGACCAATTCGGCAATTTCCAATTCACGGGGAGTTAGACGACTGGCAAAAGTCGAATGGTTAGATTTAGATACAGGTGGTTGAGCGCGTAAGGTTGACATTTTCGCCGATAGATGCAGGCAGACAGCGCTCAAATCAGCTAAATCGTTTGCAGTGAACGCGGGGTTTCCCTTCGCACGGGCTAGATTCAATGTGCCTACGAGACGACCCTCACAGACAATCGGGCCGCTCATTACATGTGCATGGTCATCGCGCGAGCAAAACTGCTTCCAGTCACCTGCGGGGAGTATTAGCTGTTCGTGTGCG
>JANNFJ010000688.1:0-3816 GCA_031379725.1 Calothrix sp. OTE_75_metabat_31 | reverse complement strand
ATAACTCCTAACTTCTAACTCTTAACTCCCTACTCTCGGACGCACCCCATAATGTCGATACTGCCAGTAATCGTGCAAAATTTTATCGTGGTCGAAACATAGATTTTTGGGCAAGTTCCACATCTCAAATATTGCCACAGCTTTCGCATCGTCTCCTGAAGTGGTTTCACCTATTGCAGTTGCTAAAAACACAATACTTAACGTGTGTTTGCGCGGGTCGCGCTTGGGGTCGGAATACACTAGAAATTGTTCGACTAATTCTACCTGCAAACCCGTTTCTTCAAGTGCTTCACGTCTGGCTGCAACTTCGACAGATTCCCCATAATCAACAAATCCACCAGGAATTGCCCATCCGAATGGCTCATTCTTGCGCTCAATTAATACTATAGGTCGATGAGGACGGTCAATAAGTTCGATGATTATATCTACTGTTGGTGCTGGATTTCGGTAAGTCATGGAAATGAGGGAGCAGGGAGTAGGGAGTAGGGGGGAAGAGGGGGAAGAGGGGGGGAGTAGAGAGTCCGGCCGCAAGCATACCCAAGTCCCGTAAGGGCGGGTTAACCAACCAACTAATCATCCCACGAAAAATCTTAATAAACCCGCCCTGCCCCACCCCACACTCCATCCCACATCCCACCCCACTCCTCACTCCCTACTCCCTCTTCCATGCTAAATTCGATTGGTTGCTTTTAAGCTGACTTTATAGAGTTCAAAATATTTATGCCATTTCCTCGTTCCAGTGGTGTTTTACTTCATCCCACAAGCTTCCCTAGTCGTTTTGGGGTTGGAGATTTAGGTTCCGAAGCTTATCGTTTTATCGATTTTCTTCAAGACAGTCATCAAAAATATTGGCAAGTTTTGCCCTTGGGACCAACTGGTTTCGGCAATTCACCTTATATGTGTTACTCCGCGATCGCCGGCAATCCTCTCTTAATCAGCCTAGAAAAATTGCAGGACAAATGCTTTCTGGCTGAATGGGATTTTGCCAATTTACCAGGTTTTTCTGGCGATAAAGTCGATTACCAACAAGTTATCCCCGTGAAGATGGGATTACTTCGACTTGCTTGCCAGAACTTTAAAAACCAAGCGACACCCGAACAAAAATCAGAATTTGCAACCTTTTGTCAAGAAAAATCTCATTGGTTAGATGATTATGCATTATTCATGGCTTTGAAGGAAGCAAATAATGGTACAAGTTGGTATGCTTGGGAACCAGGATTAGCAAAGCGTAAACCCGATGCATTGCAAAAAGCTTCACTTGAACTCGAAGCCGATATTTACTATCAAAAGTTCGTACAATTTGAGTTCTTTGACCAGTGGTCGAAACTTAAAACCTATGCCAACGAAAACCGAATCGAGATCATTGGCGATATTCCCATCTATGTAGCTCATGATAGCGCTGATGTTTGGGCAAATCCCGAAATATTTTATTTGGATGAAAACGGTGAAGTTGAACTAATGGCAGGTGTTCCACCCGATTATTTTAGCGAGACAGGTCAACTTTGGGGCAACCCAGTTTACCATTGGGAGCAATTACAGAAGCAAAATTTTAAATGGTGGATTGATCGATTTGAATCGATGCTCCATTATGTTGATATTATCCGTATTGACCATTTTCGCGGATTCGAGGCATATTGGGCAGTACCCAAAGGTGAAGAAACTGCTATGAATGGAGAATGGGTAAAAGCACCTGGGGAGGCTTTATTTGACACAATTCGTCAAAAATTAGGTAAATTGCCAATTCTAGCTGAAGATTTGGGAGTAATTACCCCCGAAGTTGAAGCACTGCGGGATAAGTATGAATTTCCCGGTATGAAAATCTTGCAATTTGCATTTGGTTCCGACCCCGGCAACCCATTTTTACCATTTAACTATACGCACAACTCAGTAGTTTATACCGGAACCCATGATAATGATACAAGTGTGGGATGGTTCTATAGCTGTGATGATTGGGAAAAACGCAATTTTCATATGTACTTAGGTACTATAAGTAACGACGGCGTACAGTGGGATATGATTCGATTAGCACTGAGCGCGATCGCCAACCAAGCAATCATTCCACTACAAGATATTTTCGGGCTAGGAAACGAAGCACGGATGAATTTTCCCGGTGTTGGAGAAGGTAACTGGGAATGGCGATATGAATCGCATATGTTAACGCAAGACTTGAGTAATAAGTTCAAAGATTTAACTATACTTTGCGGACGCGCAGCGATTAAGGAGTAGGGAGAGGGGGAAGACGGGGGAGACAGGGGAGACGGGGGAGACAGGGGAGACAGGGGAGAGGGGGAAGACGGTAGATAAAAGAGAAATATTGCTTCCTTGTCCCCCTTGTCCCCCTTGTCCCCCTTGTCCCCCTTGTCCCCCTTGTCCCCTTGTCCCCCTTGTCCCCTGTTCCCCCTACTCCCCAGACCCTCATGACCTAGTATTTGCCGCAAATATAAATTGTTCAGCTTTTCCAGGTTTTCCCATTGGTTTAGCTTGCTGTTCATTCACACTCACCAGCACAGCACCAGCGTCACGAGTTCGTACTACTAGCTGTGCTTGCGCTTTCCAAGTGCGTTGACTTCCCTGGGGTAAAACTCCCTCAAATTCGGTTTTGCCATCGACTTCAACACGAATCCAGGATGAGTCTTTTAAAGTTAGACCAACTTGGACTGGTTGTTTTGCATTATTGCCAGAATTACCTACAGACTGCAAACCAAATTGTTGATTTTGCTCTACCAATGCTGATACAGAAGTTGGAACTTTCTGTTGTGCCCCGCTTCCAGTATTATTGGCTTGAAAATTACCAGTATTTAAGACGTGCGATAAACCAGTTACCGAGCAAGCGATTGTACCAATATAAAGTAGATACAGATGAACTGGGCGTAATTGACCGCTGGAGTTAGTTTTCCAAGAGCGTTTTTGAACAACACGGTTCACATCAATGGGAAAGCTATTAGCTAACTCGGTACCATCTAAACCAAGTGCATCGGCATATCGTTTAATCAAACCCCGAATATAAATTGGTTCTGGTAGATTGCTAAAATCAGCTTCTTCAATTGCTTGCAACAATTTGCGAGCAATTTTTGTATATGCAACTACTTCCTCAATTTGAAATCCATATCCTTCGCGGCTAATTCTGAGTTTTTCCCCGATGGACGGTAATATATTAGCCCTTTGCTCATCAAATGAAGGAGTTAGCTCGATTTTATCCTTCTTACCTAGCCATTTCATGCGCTTATTCCTCACTCCTTAACCCAACTGAACTATTAATAGGAATCGACTTTAATAAATGAATACAAATTACGAATTTCAAAATCTTCCAGACAGCGATAGGAACCTGTAGGTAACAAATCCTGTCCTGGTGAATGTAACCCGATTGAACCAATAGCGGTACGATGCAGCTCGACAACTGGGTGTCCTAACTGTTGTGCCACACGACGAATTTGCCGATTTCTTCCCTCCTTGAGGATGATTTCTAAATTGGTTTGCGATTTGCTTGTTTCAATCACTCGCACCGAAGCCGGTCGTGTTTTTCTTTCGTCAAGAATTACTCCCTGTCGCCACATTTGTAACATAGCTTCTGGGGGATGTCCTTCGACTAAAACGCGATAAGTCTTGGAAATACTATGACGGGGATGGGTTAGCCCAAATGTCAATTCACCGTCATTGGTTAAAATTAATGCTCCTGTCGATTCGGCATCGAGACGACCAACAGGATGAATGCCCTGACCCGATCGCAATTCTTCGGGTAATAATTCTATTACGGTAGGTCTTCCCTGGGGGTCATAACAAGTCGAAACTACACCAACTGGTTTATTTAGTAGTAAA
>JANNFJ010000687.1:0-2337 GCA_031379725.1 Calothrix sp. OTE_75_metabat_31 | reverse complement strand
AATAAAACCTGTGAACGGTTACGAAACCCATTGGGTAAATTGTGTAGATTGAGCATTACAATATTGCAATTCTAAATAATCCCTATTAGGGATTGAAACAATCTACTATTCGCCAAAAGTAGCTTACTCTCAGATTGCAATTCTAAATAATCCCTATTAGGGATTGAAACACGGGGACTTGACCGATTACTGGGAAAAAGTCTACATTGCAATTCTAAATAATCCCTATTAGGGATTGAAACACCAGTAATTCAAGCGTATGTGACGATGCTTAAAATTGCAATTCTAAATAATCCCTATTAGGGATTGAAACCTTTGTTTGGTTCGCGGAATGTACAGTTTTTGAGTATTGTAATTCAAATTAATCCCTATCGGGAGCATCTCACCTTTGCAAATACAGGCTGTCATGCTGAATGGAGCAAAGCGTAATGAAGCATCTCAAAAACATACGGCAAGTCGAGATTCTTCGCTTCACTTCGTTCCGCACCCTGCGGGATGCAAGCAACAGAATGACAGCAGTGTTTTTACGAAAGTGAGATGCTCCCACCCCTATCAGGGATTAAAACGCTAGATTTGAATAAATATATAGAATTTCTACTACACACCTTGAAAAATTGCAAAGTCAATATTATTACTTTCTTTAGTGTAAATTACGTGTTTATCGCAAAAAAAGCGCTATTTTATAAAATTAAAGTGTATGAGTAATGCAGCTTTTATACATTCTCCTACTTTACTCTCTATGTATAAGCACATCGTGGCAGTAGACTTGTGGAAGCAGTGTGTGGCAGTAACTGCCATTGAGTAGTTCAAGCAACATAAGCGAATTTATATAAATTGCAATTTGAAATAATCTAAAATCATTAAAAGCGACGACCTAAGAATTTGTCTTTAAATAAATTTGACTATGTTATACCAATTTAATATGAAGTTGCATAATATAGAACCCCACCCTAACCCTCCCCGCAAGCGGGGAGGGAACCGGATTTTCCCCTCCTCGCAATCGGGGAGGGGATTAAGGGGTGGGGTAAAATTCTATGCAGCTTCACATATAATTGGTATTAGAGCATTCCAATTAAAAAAAATATCTCTCGTAGGAGTCTCGTATATTGGTGTCTCGCCTGTCTTACAAATACACACAGACAGGCGAGATGCCTATCCTACAAGATCACTTATTTCTTGGATTACTCTTATACTATCCTTTTGATAACTATGCCACTTTGAGATTAGCGCACCCAACCCTTGATAACGGTGCGTTACGACTTGCGTCTAACGCACCCTACAATACTTGTTTTCTAAGCGCAAACGCTGGCTAAATCAAACCGAATTCCCATATGTCACTATCCTTTTGGTAACTAGGGCACTTTGAAGTGCGTACTTTTCATTGTTCCAGGCATGTTCTAATATTGAGATATGCAAATAAATAAAACCAATTCAATCCATCAGAAATTCATTTATTTTAGTTATTCAATTTTTTTAAAATTTGTGGAATAGCTTGAAATGTTTAACTAAGAGGATGTTTTAAAAGGGTCTATTATTGTCATGGTGTTGCTTGCTTATCCGCTTGCTTTATTTGTACGGACTTACTTACACAAGCATTATTAAACGCATTATAAATCAACACAGGGGTTAATTATGTCTCAAAATACTGTAACTCATCTCATCCACGATGGAAGCGATCGCGGAACTACAAATATCGGCTGGCTTGATAGCTATCACACTTTCTCTTTTGGTAATTTTTATGACCCTAACCGCATGGGTTTCCGAGCATTGAGAGTTATCAACGATGACCGAGTTGCCCCAGGGGCTGGATTCTCGACCCACGGTCACAAAGACATGGAGATTCTCACATATGTATTAGAAGGTGCATTAGAACACAAAGATAGTTTAGGCACTGGTTCGGTAATTCTTCCCGGTGAAGCGCAAATTATGAGTGCTGGAACTGGGATTATGCATAGCGAGTACAACCATTCCAAAACGGATTCGGTTCACTTATTGCAAATCTGGATTTTGCCTAACCAAAAAAACTTAAAACCGAGATATGAGCAAAAAGCATTCCCCATCGAAGAACGTAGCGGTAAATTGCGTTTAATTGCTGCTAAAGATGGACGTGATGGGGCTGTGACAATTCATCAAGATGTGGATTTGTATGCATCGGTTTTGAATTCAGGTGACGTTGTTAATTACCAGGTTCAGTCGCATCGCTATGCTTGGTTACAAATCGCTCAAGGTAAAGTAACTTTGAATGGTGAAGAATTGAATGCAGGTGATGGGGTACAAATTAGCGGTGCAGAACAATTAGAAATTAGTACGAATGTCGGTGCTGAAATTTTGTTGTTC
>JANNFJ010000679.1:0-2835 GCA_031379725.1 Calothrix sp. OTE_75_metabat_31 | reverse complement strand
CTGCGTCGCCCGATAATTCCCGTTATTTTTATCCAACACTGTCGTAATCGAACTATGCCTGACCCGGTGCGGTGACATTTGCTTGGTAATCCCTACCTTTTTACACAACCCATCCACCAACCGCCAAATTGCTTCGCCTCGAATGCGTTGACCATTACCGTTGTAGGCGATGACTGTAAATAATGGCTGCTTCGTTTTACTAGACTTTTTGCTGGCTATTACCCAATCACTGATTGCCTCTACAGTTTTGCGACTCAAATCGACAACTACCTTTTGAGTCCCCTTACCTTTACCCAAAATAGATAAAGTACTCGCTTGTGCGTCAAAGTCCCCCACATTCAAATTACATACTTCCGCACGCCGCAGCGCATTGTCCCATAACAAACGTAAAATCGCATAGTCACGTTTACCTTTCGGCGTAGTTCTATCCACCAATGCCAAAACTTTCGCAAAATCGGCAGGTGGTATCCCCGTTGTATCTCTATAGGTTTCCGCCTTCTCCCCCTTAATATCCTCCAACGTATAAATACAGACCCCCAACTTACGCCCCATCGAGGCGAGGGATTTAATTGCACTCAACCGCCGATTTACCGTTGCTTCTGCCAGTTTTTTATGATTAACCAAGTGTGCTTTATATTTCAACACCAGTGCAACCGCGTGCCGCTGCTCCAGGTGCAAAAACTCCAACACCAAACCTTGCTCCGGTATTTTGCCAGAAATAAATAAGAAAAAATCCCGTAAATCTTTCTCATATGCCCGTTTGGTATTAGGCGATCGCGTATCAGCAAGCAGTTGTTCGATAACATCGCTGTCACCATCAATACAAAAATCATGACCAATGGTTAGGGTGTATGCCGTTTCGAGAAAAGTGACGTTTGAGCTTATAGAGTCGGACATAGTGGTTGAGATAGTCTGATAATGGCTCTTTCCGTGCTATCTATTTTACGCACATAACGGTGGAGCGTGCGATACCATCTTCGTTCGCGTAGCGTCTCCGAAGGAGATGGTTGCCTACGGCATCGCTCTGTAGATAAGTATTATTACTTTGTTGTTAGGAGTCAGGGGTCAGGAGTCAGAAGTCAGGAGTTAGGAATAAGTAGTATGTAAGTATTAAAAGTAGGCAATACAATTTAGAATTCTGAATTCTGGATTCTGACCCCTTCTTACTTAACCGGATGGTACAACCCATCTTTTTCATTAAAATGCCACGCATGTTGAGTGCTATCCCTATCCCGGCACCAACGGTCAAACTCCTGTTGTGTACATGTTGCACGTTTTTCGGCTAATGTTTTCGGGTTGGTATTTAGCCGTCGGCATAGTGCAAGTTCGTCACGGGGTTCGAGTTGTGCTGGTTGAGAATTGTGCTGGTTATAAGGTGAATACCCACCACTTTTACGTGACTTTGATGCATTTACACTTGCTGCTACTGCATTCAATGCCCCTTCAAACCGCGCAAGTTTATTAGATAATTCTTCGAGCTTTGATTCAACGCGAGTTAGCCTAGTTTCGCTCCAGCTGTTGATGCTACCTTCCTGATGGCTCGACTTTAAACGAAAAAACTCTTCTTCAAGTTGATATAGCCGCACTTCTACACTGCCCTCTACACCGGGAACGTCACCCAATATATGATGCAACCCTTGAATTACAAGGTCAGTTGCAGTGGTATCGCGTTGCGCTGCGGCGGTGCGAAGTGCGTCAGCTAAGGTTTTGGGGAGTTTGAAGTTAATAGATTCCCGCTCAATTCGTGCCATGCTACACCCGGTTATATACGGTCGTGTAGATAATTTAGCGGAGTAGGGAGGTTGAGGGGTGCGATCGCATTAAAAATTGATGTGAGCAAAAAATAATATACATTTATTAGGTATTGAGGCTGAGTGCTTGTGACGGGAATGCTGAAAGACGGGTGATTACCAAACCAATTTAGGTTCTGTCAGTAATATTTTTTGCAGTTTTAGTAGAGATGCTCCGGGCTTCGATGCCTAGTATAATCATTAATTAAGCTTATAAATTCTCGCATCTCCGTCATAATCATCCTTGATTAATTCTAAAGCAATTGCTAATTCTAAGATTGCTTCCAAATTATCACTATCAGTAGGAAATTTTTCGCGCAATTGAGTAATCGTTCCACCAGCAGGCGCTTTTCTTAACAAGCGGATTATCGATTTAAGCTTTAATCCTATAAATTGGGCATCTTCTATACTTAATTTCATTTTCTTCCAATTTACTAATTTAATCGACTATTTTGATGATATTAGTTTACTTCAAATTGTAACGTGGTTGCGAGAATGCACGTTAACAACAGCTAACCCCAATCAAAAACCCCCTACCTTATTTTGAGTTGGGGGTTTTTATAGCACCAGGTTTTTATAAATTACCGATTCAACTTTATTTTTATGTATAATCGCATCAACTTTGACTCCCCCCGGTTCGGGTAAAGTTTCGACTTTTCCAACACACAAATCATACCTTTCTGTGCTACCAAATCCAGGAACCAAGCCCACTTCTCTAAATCATCTGGAGTGCCCATCAAGCGCATTTCAACGGGCATGGAATCATCATTTTTATTAAGCGGCGATGCGTCAAGGGAACGAGAATAAACTTCGCTGCACATTGGGGCGATCGCGCTTCGTGCAGCGTTGCCGAAGACTACCGCTGGACTTGACTACTGTCAAGCTTGATTGCTTCGCCATTCGGTAAGCTAACCGTAATTTCAAAGTTGGCATTTAGTGCATACAAATATGCCACAAAATCATCTACCATTAGTGGGTAATTGCAATCCTCAACCAGTTTTACCCATTCGACATCTTTATCAATTGCAGTTGCAATTTCTTCGTG
>JANNFJ010000627.1:0-7414 GCA_031379725.1 Calothrix sp. OTE_75_metabat_31 | reverse complement strand
ATTTAATGTTCTGGAAATCCAGCGAAGATTAAGGGTACGCGGTTTCTATAAAGGCCCGCTCAACGGCGTTTTGGGAAGCGATACCAAACGGGCTATTAAGCAAGCTCAAGAATTTTACGGTATTAGTCTAAATGATGTACGAAGCGGACGTTATTAACATCCGCTTAGTAATAGTTCTTGATTAGTGCCAAAGAGGTTGCTTGCCTCCCGTCGATTCAAACAAAAAACCGCTCATAATTTTTGTAGAGTGGTTAATACAAAAACTCCCAGAAAATTAACCCAACACCAAGTGTTACAGCGGCATTAATGCCCGCTGGCACTTGGGACAGACAGCATGAATTGTCATTTGACAATCAAGCAGGTGAAAACCTTCTTTTTGCGCTGTTTTTGTGCCAATTTTCAAAACTGAGTCGTTTTTAAATTCAATCGTTGTGTTGCATCGGACACAAATCAAGTGATGGTGGTGGTGTGGATAAGGCTGGTTAATTTCATAATGTTTATGCCCTTCTCCAAGTTCGAGTTCCCGTAGGATACCCATCCGTGCCATCAGTTTCAAAGTGCGGTAAATCGTCGATAGGCTGATGCCCTCCCCATCTCCTTCTAACCTTTGGTAAAGATCCTCAGCACTGAGGTGTTCGCCTTGGGGTAGTTCTTGGAAAATGTGTAATATTACTTCTCGTTGGGGAGTTAGCCGCCAGCCACGTTCGTTAAGTTCTGACTTGAGTGAAGAAGCTGTATAGACAGACATACTAATTGTTCTCAACAAAGGCTGTCAATTGAGAATATAACAAATATTTGGCTCAAGTTGCAACAATTGATAATTATTGAGATTAGGGATTAGGGAGTAGGGAGGTGAGGAGGTAAGGAGGTAGGGGGAATTGGTGAACATTCTTTTTAACTTTTCCCCACCTCCCCTTGCCTAAGTCAAGGATTCTAAATAGTCGCGGATGAGGTTGCGACGCTTGGGTTGGCGGAGTTTTTGCAATGCCTTGGACTCGATTTGACGAACTCGTTCGCGGGATAAATCGAGAGCGCGTCCAATTTCAGCCAACGAGTAGGGATGACCATCTGACAAGCCAAAACGCATTAAAATTACATCGCGTTCGCGGCTGGTTAAATCTGAAAGCAAGTGGTGCAAGTCGCGTTGCAGCGATTCGCGCATTAACATTTCTTCAGGAGTTACGCCATCGGTTTCGAGTAATTCACCTAGCTCGGTGTCTTTATCTTTACCAACCTTCGTTTCCAATGATACGGAGCGAGGAACGCGCAGTAACACTTCTCGAACTGCTGCTGGTGTCATCTCCAGTTCAACTGCCAAATCTTCTAAAGTGGGTGTCCGACCTTTCTCCTGGGCAATTTTGCGTTGTGCTTTTTTGATTTTGTTGAGTTTCTCGGTGATGTGAACCGGAAGACGAATTGTCCGGCTACTTGTTGCGATCGCACGAGTAATACCTTGACGAATCCACCAATAAGCGTAAGTGCTGAAACGATAACCCTTGGTTGGGTCGAATTTTTCCACAGCACGTTCCAAACCTAAAGTACCTTCTTGGACTAAATCTAAAAGTTCCAAGCCACGATTTTGATATTTTTTCGCAACCGACACCACTAGGCGAAGATTCGCCTTAATCATATGTTCTTTCGATTGGAGTCCTTGGGATTGAATTTGCTCCAACTCCTCGACGGTCAAAGAAGCAACTTCTGCCCAGCGTCTTTTACCTTTAGAGAGAGTTTGCTTAAGTTCAAATACATCGAACCCAACAGTTTTAGCCCACCGTTCTAGGGAAGGACGATGTCCCAACTCCGCTGTTAAACGTTCTTGGGCATCAATTATTCGTGCATAGGGGGTAATAATATCATCACCAAGCTTTGCAGTACTTGCTAATACAATCCGCAACTTTAAGTAACGTTGAACTTTTTGAGCTTCTGAAACTTCTTCATCGCGTCCTAACAACCGAACTCGACCAATTTCCTGAAGATATAGGCGTACCAAATCGGTGCTACGACGATTCGGAGCGGCAGCATAGCTAGCTGGGTCTTGCTGCGAAACCATCTCTATTTCTTCCAAATCCTCTACCGACAAATCCGACTCGTCAGCTCCTAGCTCGGAATCTTCAAATGCTTGGTTAGACTGTTGGGTACGGTATGCATCTGCGGCGTAAAAAGATGTTGCTGGCATAAGGCTCGTCTCAATGGCTCCAGGTAACAATAGATTATGGTGAGCAGCAGTCGGGAAAGGTTTTGCCTGAAAGTTAACTGTGCTTAACACATCTTTCAAGCTTGGGCTAATCAACTGTTGCTATTGTTCCCGCGATTTGGCGCGAACTAACAGTGTTGAGGGGTATTTTTGAAGTTTTTTTCAAAATAAAATACTTAAGTCTCATTCGATACTTGATCTTACTGATTTTAGATGCTATCACCGTCTCACAGATGAGCCAGATTTAATGCAAAAATGCCTTTATTAATAAGCTTCATGAGTGCTAGATTACAATTTATTATTGAAGGCTTCTTGACCGTAGACTTTATTAAGTGGTATAAACATAATTAGGTAATATGGTTTGGAACTTTTAGCATAGTCATATCTACATGCATGTGGTGGTAATTTCCCGAAGGTTTTGCGGGGAATTACTAATTTTTCGTGAAGTATTGTTTGCCCACTATAAATAAGTGCTGAGTGGGGAATGTCGTCAACCTCATGTTGGGGGCCAAGTAAAGCGTCTGTATGCGAGGAAAAGATACGCCAGTTTTCCTTCTAAGTGCGAAAAGTACCATGAATGCTAGGGGCAACAAGTACTGCTTGTTGCCCCTAGCATTTATATGTCGCAATTGGTTATTTAATGACTAGTGGTTCGTGTCATTAATTCTGATGGGTTAAAAAACGCTTGGTAGTGCGAGCTTCTAGCTCGCGTATGATATAAAGCGAGCAAGATGCTCGCACTACAAAATTTCTCCCAATCTTCCTCCGTGTACTCCGTGCCTCTGTGGTTCGTTCTCTAACCCATCAAAACTTATGACACGGACTACTAGTACTCCATGTCATAAGTTTTGATGGGTCGTAGCATAGGCGTCTCGCCTGTGCAGTCCGGTCAGGCGGGACGCCTAACCTACGGTTAATAATATATACCATCAGAATTAATGACATGAACTACTAGTTACAAATTATTTATCTTTAAATTACCTATAATAATTTCCCTGGAAGACTTTGCTCATTCCTCTTTTTACGCCTTTGGATAGATGGTGCTTACCCTGCATCAGTCTATAGTTATATTTAGAATGGACATTTCTTGCTTGTTAATAAGCAGCATTTAACTATTGAGTTCGCAACATAAGTTGTACTTGCAGGCAAAACAAACTTACTCTCCACGAGCAACTTCAATCTTGGGACAGAACAGCACAAATATAATTAATCGAATGGGTCTAAGCTTTGTGGCTATCAAGTTGTCGCATTGCTTGGTAGGCAACAGCCAAGCTAACTTTAGCTTGTTCGATTTGGGATAAATTTTTCCATTCCTGTTCGCCAACTTTGTTAAGAATCGATTCTAAGCTTTGCGGTTCGCCATTTCGCATCGCATAAGCAAAGGGACGCGCTAAGACTAATAAATCATCAACACCCAAATTTGGCAGTACAGCTTGAGCGCATTGCATTAACTGTTCGCTCATTGGTTGCTTAGAATTAAAAATATCGGCAGCTTTTTCGGCAATCCGCTCAATCCATTCGTGGGGAATGCGTAATGCGATACCACTTTCAGTGGTTGCGAAGCGCATCGCAGTATGTAAATTTTCTTTAAGGCTAGTAATCAACCCTACACTTGTAGTACGATTGTAGTTATTCCAAAGAGTATCGAGTTGATTGTAAAAGCCGTGAGAACGTGCTTGAAATTCCGAATCGAGCAACTCATCCATAAGTAGTTGAGCTTCAGCATCGTGGAAAAATTCGTCTGATTCGACTGTAATTGGATTCCAGGGATAAGTTGCGTCTTCGGGTTCAAGTAAAGCTTCGAGCAATTCTAAATGGATTGGAGATGCTGAAAAGTTGTCCCAATTGTTGATTGTGTTAGTCATTTGTGGCTTCCTCTAATTATTTAACGAGTGCAATATTGACAGCTACAGCAGCAAAAGCTTGGTTTCCGTAATTATTGAGATATGAATTTGTGCTAGTTTGGCATGATTTTTTATTCGTAACTACTTGAATCGAAAAAATGAAATTGTCAAGACTTGAATTTACGAACTTCCGATCGTAAATTCCCAAATATCGCTACGGGTGCTACCAAACTTTAGCTGCATACCTGATTCAAGGGGTACTTCCTGATGGTGGATTCGCATCCATATACTTCCTTTGTAAATTAAAGTCCCATAGGTCGAATCATCCCGCAGGAAGTAATTTTGCGTCTCTTCGACTTCGGTAAAACTGTCACGGCAAATAATTTGGGCATGTTTGCGGGAAACCGACAAATCTTGAATAACAATATCATTTTCTGTCGTGCGACCGATATGGGTAATGCGAGTTTGTAATAACCAGTTACCATCTTCTTGTTCTAGCTTACGCAAGGTCGCAGGAGGCATGGCATTTTTCAATCCCGGTAAAGATGTTTCGGGCATTTCGGTAACACTTTCATCCGGACTGCGAAGCAATTGCCCGTCAAATTCAGGATGAAGGTAAAGGACGGGTAAAGTCCAAGCTGGATAATTAAATTTGTACTGCGTTAGTAATTGCTGACGTGCTACCATCACCGCTTCATCGATTGCTTTACGCTCGCGCAATGCTTGTAAAAAAGCTTCAATAAAAGTTAGACTTTCTTGGTCGGCGATTTTGTCGCGCATTCCCAAGACAGCGGGAACACCATGCCGAATCATGACTTCAGCTAAACTGCTATAGGGAATTGATTGGTGGTTGATTGCGGCGGGTTGCGCTCCCCAACAGGAATTAAACACAGCTAACTTTACACCCGTGCTAGTCAATACTTGGGCTAATTCGATACCATTAAGCTTTGCTTGGGGATGTAAGGATAACAAGCCGCCATCCTGTCCCCGCAGCCCATGCCCCGCATAAAAAAATACATTATAAATACGTGTTTCTAACTTGGCAATTAATTCTTCAGGAGTTGGTTTAATTAGCGTATGCACCACACAAGGTGCATATCCTTGGGAATAGCTAGCGCTGGGATTACCTTTTGTTAGAGTTTGTTCGAGTATTTTTGCTTCTTCATCGAGTTTAAGATTTTCATCTTCACCCAACACGAGCAAAATATTCAGCGCCGGGTCATTGCGTAGAACTGGCAAAGGCTCAACATCGCTCGTGGTGCGGCTGAATATCACATTATGACTCAGAGAAATCGCCGATTGACCGGGACGCTGCATAATTTCCCACGGCATTGCCACCAAATAGGGGTCGCGTAATTCCAAACGCAGACGCAAGGTCGTTTTTTCGCCAGATGCAATACCACGACTATATTCTAAACTATTCAAAATTGCTCCAGCAAAAACCCACTCCCATAGGCTGTTGCCGAAATATTGCATCAACCGACCACTATAATTAGTCGGTTGTCCCGATACAGGTACAACCATATCGAGAGGTAGTTGCTTAGATGTCACTTTTTCGGTTTCTGGTTCGGGTTGCTCTGAACAAACATCAAGGACGCTGTGTTCAGCAAAAAATTGCTGCCATTCCAACCAAACTTGGGTAAGATGCGGCGACCATACACAATCATGCATAACATGACCGCTGGGATAGGGAGCTTTTACCACCCAAATAGCAAAATTGTTGGTGCCAGCGTTTTTAAGACGTTCGATCGCCAGGTTTAGGGATGGCATCATGGATTGGTTAAGCTAAGAGGTTAAAGCAAGTGTTTCTAACTATCAATTTTAACTGCGCGGCTAAGAATTACCGAACGCCATCGACTGTTAAAGAATTGCAATACTGAATAAATTGATTACATCAATATAATATTCCAGTTTCTTTATTAGTTTACCTATTTTGTGGCTTAACGCTGTTTGTGGGTAGAGGTGTACTCACATCATTGGTTTGCAAACAGGAATTGGTTTGTCCTACTGATGGGGAAGTAGAGATATTAGTAGCTGTTAACTGGCTTCCTTTAACCCAAATTTCTTCTCCCGTGGGCAAGGTTGGTAGTGCCTTCACCGTAGGTGCTTCGGCAGGAGGTTTGATAGTACTACAAACACGCATATGTAAGTAGCGGGGATTTGTTGTACCCGGAAGCAACTCCGATTTTTTCAGAACTAGTAAGGTCGTTTCAGGTGGAATAGTACCTTCATTATTGAGCTTAGGATTTTTACTGTAGGCAATTGAGCTTTTTGTAATAATTTGCGACCCTTCACTAATTAGGCTGACCGCTTCTTTTGGCTCCACCGTGGGCGATGCGGTGGTTGTAATTGATTTAGGACTAGTTAATCCGGGTAAATATTGCTGTACCATATAGCCAACAGCAACACCGACTGCTGCCAAAAATAACAATGCTAGCAAATGTAAAGAAATTCTCCGTGGTTTAGCAGGGGCTGTATCGGGTATTACTTGCGTCTTTTGGCTAGGATTGGGATTGATACTAACTGTGTTATTGGTATAACTATCGCTGTCGTCGGTAAATCGAGATAAATCGGCAATATCTAAAGTCGCAATTGCTTCGGGTTCTGCGTACTTAATTTGACAGTGAACTATAGCAACCGTGACGTTATCGTGCCCGTTTTGAGTATTGGCAATTTCTACCAACCTATCGGCGACGCTGTTGATGTCCGCGCCTTCCGTCAAAATTGGTAAAATTTCGGTATCCCAACACTGTTCGATTCGGTCAAAATCGCTCAATCCATCCGAACAGAGCAAAAATACGCAATCTTCATCGACTATAAACCGTTGAGCGGTGGGATGTAGCGAATTACTCGCAGCCATTCCTAATGCCTGCACCAAAGAACCTGAAGCCACTTGCTGTACAGCATCGCGGTAAATTGCATATCCCAATCGTACTTCCCGCGATGCAACATCATCGTCAAGGGTAACTTGATAGCAACCTTGCCGCGTAATTAGGTAAGCGCGACTGTCCCCCACATGGGTGATATACATTTCATGAGCAATCGGTAACCCTATGACTAAAGTCGTCCCCATCCGTTGCCGTCCTTGCCTGCCCTCGGTGTCATTGCGCTGGCAAATTTTATCATTTGCCGCCGCTGCGGCTCGTTCCAAGTCGGCGAGCAATATTCCTGGGTCAATGCGATCGCGTGGGACACAGGCAAGTTGTTGTACCTGTTGTTGAATTACTTCGATGGCTATATTCGATGCCACATTCCCCCCCTCGTGCCCGCCGATACCATCGCAAACAATCGTTAAGGCAGTGGGTTGCGGTGGCTTACTCACGGTGTTACCACTGGCAGGATAACAGGAATCTTCATTCCGCTGGCGTCGATCAGC
>JANNFJ010000599.1:0-6190 GCA_031379725.1 Calothrix sp. OTE_75_metabat_31 | reverse complement strand
CTTACTCGCTCAAATTCTCATTGCTTCGGTGGTGCTGCAAGTATTTGGATTGGTGACACCTCTGATTGCTGAGGTGGTTATTGATAAAGTTATGCCCCTCAAAGGGTTTGTGACGCTCAATATTTTAGCTTTGGGATTTTTGCTTTTTGGAATTTGGCGAATTCTCGTACATGCAGTGCGTCAATATTTGCTGGACTATGTATCCAACCATATGGATATGACTTTGGTAAGTAGTTTTATTCGTCACACTTTACAGCTACCCTTGCAATTTTTCGCATCTCGACAGGTAGGAGATATCGTATCTCGGGTTGAGGAAAACCGCAAAATTCAGGTTTTTTTGACTCGAAGGCTTGTAAGTGCCACTTTAGACGCGGTTTTTGCTCTTTTGGGTTGGGGATTGATAGCTTACTACAATTTGCAATTAACTTTGGTTGTTCTGGGGTTAACGATACCTGCTGCGTTGTTGACTTTAAATACAAGTCCCTCGTTAAAGAGTGTATCGCGTTCTACTGCACGGCAAACTGCATCCCAAAATGCGGCTATTTTCGAGACCATCAGCCAGATTGCGACAGTCAAAATTTCTGCTGGCGAACAGTGGATGTTAAAGCGTTGGGAAGAACGCTTTGCCAAAATGATTCAGGTGCGATTCCGAGGGCAAAGACTGGCTAATAATTTGCAACTTATCAATAATTTGATTAATCATTTTGGTAGTACTATTGTATTATGGTATGGTTCAATATTGGTGATGCACGAACAACTAACGCTAGGTAAGTTTGTGGCATTAAACATGCTGATTGGCAGCGTTATCAATCCGATTTTGGGGTTAGTTGAGTTACGCAACGAGTACCAAGAGGTGCTTGTTTCGATGGAACGGTTGAATGATGTTTTGGAAACACAACCCGAAGCAGCGCGATCGCTGCAAGTATTACCCCAGTTGCGCGGTGAAGTGCGTTTTGAGAATGTAACATTTCGTTATCATCCTTCGGAACGCAATGCTCTGCAAAATATTGATTTTTCGGTGCAGCCCGGTCAAACTATCGGCGTTGTGGGTGCTAGCGGTGCGGGGAAAACTACAGTCGTAAATTTACTGGCTGGGTTGTATCGTCCCCAACAAGGACGAATTTTGATTGATGGATGTGATATTGCAGGTGTTTCACCCCAGTCGTTGCGATCGCAGTTGGGAATTGTGCCAACTGATACTTTTTTGTTTGCGGGGACGATTTTGGAGAATATTACGCTATTCAATCCGCAGTTAACAATCGATGATGCTCAAACAGTAGCGAAAATTGCCGACATCCACAGCTTTATCGAGTCGTTACCGCATGGTTACAACACCCAAGTCGGAATGCACTTAAGGATGCTTTCGGGCGGACAAAAACAGCGGATAGTTTTAGCAAGGGCTTTAATCCGCAATCCCCGCATTTTGATTCTCGATGAAGCAACAAGTTCGTTAGATGCACAAACCGAAGCTAATCTTCAACAAAACCTCATCCGCAACGGACTTAACTCTACCACCTTCATCATTACCCACCGTCTCTCGACCCTTCACCATGCCGACCGTATTCTCGTCCTCAACCGAGGTATCATTGTTGAACAAGGCAATCACCGAGAATTATTAGCAATTAATGGAATCTATTCCCGCCTCATGCAGCAGCAGGAATATATGTAATTTCACTCGCTTTAATAAATATCTTTACAAATAATTTGTACTAAATACGAGATTCTGCCGACTATTTTATTTAGCAACATTTTGCGATGTTTATTCTTAAACCTGCGGAGGCGCAAAATTTGCTGCTGATTATAGATGACACATTCATTTTGTTAAATAACCTTTTTAGGTACTTTTATCAATTAGCACTTTGATACTCTAAAAAGTTGTTATATCATACCACAGAACGGTATTTTATACAACCCTCTATTTGCGGTTAGCAAGTGATTTTAATCTAAAAAATACAATTAATTTACGATAAGTTTGTACTCTTATGTTAGTCCTATAAAGCTTATCCAGTAATTATCTAGATATCTATCTAAGGTTAGTTTGCTTTATAAACTGTAAAAATGCTATCAACGTTTGTTGGCAAAGAAAAATACTATAAGTGTGGTACGGAAATTTTTCTTTATCATCGGTTCATAAATCAATAAAGTGCTACAATTTTTGAGTGTGCTTCACCAACAAGAAAAAGCTCAAAGCTAACAGTGATGAGGGGTAAGACCCCTCAAGAGATAATAACAAGGGGACAAAACTTAAAGTTGCACAATACTTAAGTAAACAGTGAAAATGATTGAGTAAATTTAACTGATAAAGCTGCCAATTTGGCAGATGAGATTTATAGTTAAAAAATAGTATAAAAGCTGATGTTGGAATTTACATTTGAGAATAAATATTTTTTGTTTATAGCCCAGAGGCTCCTGAGTAATTACTTAAAAAAGCTAAGAAGATTAGTAAATGTGATTACATATATTCCGCAAGGAGAAAGCAATTGAATGGGGGTCGGGGACGAAACTGCATCTACCAAGAGCCAAAATGCAACTTTTATTTGACAGTCCGATGCAAACAAAAAATGTGAATTTTTGTAATTGGCACTGTAATTTCAAAGGTACAACTGACGGAATCTGGGAATTTCCAGCTTTGATTAGGCAGCAATATCAACGATAAATAGTCAGTCCGAACAAAGGTAAGCTCATGGAAAGAATCATCAGGTCAAATGCAGTTAAAATCTCACTTGAAGCGGGCAATTGCGATCGCCGCGATAAATTGTCAACGGAGAGTGAATTCGTCCCCCCATTGGTAAATATCGATGAAAAAAAATTAAATCTGAATCCACACAAACATGCGAAAATCTACCGTGGTGCAAATTCGGAGTTTCTAGGGGGTATGCCCCCATCTTGGTTCTCAACCAGTGCAAATACTTCAAATAATGCCAATTCAGACAATAGGTCAGCATTGCAAGCAATGTTCAACCAGCCACCTTCAGCTATTCCCTCCACCGTACTGTTAGGCAGCATCGCTTTTTTTGCAATCGTTTTAACTTGGATTTGGAGTCTGAGTATTGAAGAAATTAGCCAGCTGCAGGGGAAATTTGTACCATCAATCGATTCGCAAAAAGTATTTAAAGTTACCAAGCAAGAAGTAACGATGACAGTCAAGACGCAAGCACAGCAAAATCATTCACCCTTGCTTGATGAAGTCGAAGCTCAAAAGCAACAGCTAACAAGTATCCAAACACGCTTGAATCACCTAAAAGCTTTGATGGGTGGGACTCCTCCTAAATCAACTCCTAATCCCCAATCCATTGGTCAGTTAGATGTGATGTATGCAGTCGAATCCTCTTCATGTTTAATGCTTTCAAATAACACTGCCGAAAATCAATTTTTTGCTCTCTCCACCGCAGATAATACCATCGATAGCCTAAAACTAAATCGAAGTGCCATCCAAGGCATACAAAGTTTGTTGCCTAAGTCACCGACACAGCAGCAAATTCAAAAACTGGCAAAAGACGTAATTCAGTTACAAAGTAAGCTTATTGAAACTAAAAATCGAATCAACGCAATTGAGTTAAACCTCAAACCACGACTATTTAATACCTCTAGCAGAGAAATTATCGACAAACCGAAAAAACCTTCAACTAGGGAGGTATTTCCATCAACACAAATGCGCGGTAGAGAGTCAACATCTTTGGTTTTAATGACTACATTACCCAATAGACAAGCCCAATTGCTTCGACCAGGAGACAGAGTACAAATTCAACTCGATACTTATAGGTCGCATTATGAAAACACTATTTTTGGGAAAGTATCATCGATCGTTCCGGAACCCAATACCAAAATATCTGGAAAAAATCATGCAGCACAATTTCAAATCGTGATGGAACAAGACCCACCAATCAAAAGGCAATTATACCCATTAAAAGCAAACCAAATTGCCACAGCGAAAATTATTTCTCGTCACCGGATTGCTGAGATGTTTTTTGACACTAACAATTAATCTAAGACCTACAACAGTAAATTTTTCTGATTATTGCTAGCTAAATATCAACCCAATACTTAATACATCTTCAAGAGAGAACACTATGAATCAAAATCATTCTGGCATTAGTAGCAATTTCGACAAAGCAATTAAACCCGAACAATTTGACCAAGTAGTTGAAGCAATTTTGGCTGGGAAATATTCCTGGGCTTGTGTTTTAATGCTGCGTTTTGCGGGATATAATGCTTTACATTACATCCCTTATCGTACTTATAATCGACTACTCAAAGAAAACTCTCCAGTCAGCAAATCAAATCAACGTCATGACAACATGCACATGACCAAATCAGCTTCAACTAGCAATTCGGAAATATCCCCAAGCTGTTTGAATAAAATTAAAGACTTAGCTTATATGGAAGTAGTTGGGAAGCAAAAAACAGAAATTCGCGGTGGTAGTTTGGATGAGTGGTTATCAACGCAAATGCATGAAAATCAATTAAATCAATTAGAACCCGAACCAGAAGTTTGTTTGAGATACTGTAATTTTAATTAGAGAATTGTATCTTCGCTGATTATAACCCCGGCTTTGTGAAAGCCGGGGTTATAACTTTTTATACGATTCATCGATTTTTTAAAATTAATTTATAATTTCTTTTTAATATAACTGCCAAATTGGCAAACAGTTGGCATTAATATTTTATACATTAGATATAACAAAGCAAGTGAGTGTATTTGATAGTTGGCAACTAATATATTTTATTTACAAGGAGAGAATATATAGAAAATAATCAAGGTGTAAATTAACTAGAGTATTTGTAAAATTATCAGGTGTATTACTTTAACGTCATAATTTCAGTTTTATTCTTACTATTGGTGGTTCTATTTTGTGAAACTCCCATCTCGAAATAGAAAAAGTAACAATGATACTAAGATTATCTGCGTTTAAATTAATAATCGTTCATATTCCATTTATACTTTGGTAATTTCAATCCTCCCAATTGAAATTATTCATCGAACCCTTAGAAACCCGGCATCTACAAGATACCGGGTTTTTTTGTATGTAAATACGCTTGACCACAGGGACGCAGAGAACACATTAGGAGGGTTAGGGAGAGTTTTTGCGTAAGAGTGTTCCAATTAAATAAATATCCAAAGTCAATACCGTAGGATAGGCGTCTCGCCTGTCCTATAAATATCACAGACAGGCGAGACGCCTATCTTACGGATCATTTATTTCTTGGATTACTCTAAGTCCTATTTAACAGTTCAAAATTAAGGAGAGGCGTAGTTTGACTACGTGCTTATACGACAAAAAATATGTAAAATTAGTATAATGAATGACTATTTAGATATGGATGTCGAACCAGAGGAAATTGTCAACTTCCTCAAGCAGGAAATAAATTTAAAAGAAGTATGCCAAAAGATATTATTTCAAAAAGCGATCGCACAAATAGCCCAACAAAAGGGTATAGTTGTAACTACTGACGAAATCCAAACTGAAGCAGACGGAGATCGCCGCGAGCGTAGATTAGAGAAAGCTGCGGATACAGTAGCCTGGTTGACTGAGCAGATGATAGCACCATCAGACTGGGAACTGGGTATTCGCAACCGTTTACTAGCCCAGAAAGTAGCCGAAGCAATGTTTGGTCATGAAGTGGGAAAGTTTTTTATTCAAAATCGCCCAGACTTTGACCAGGTTATTTTATATCAAATGATAGTTGCCGACGAAAAACTCGCCCAAGAGCTATACTATCAAATCGAAGAAGACGAAACAAGCTTTTATGCAGCAGCCCATTCATACGATATCGACGAAAATCGCCGTCGCCAGTGCGGTTATGAAGGTAAAATTTATCGTTGGGAACTAGAACCCGATATTGCTGCGATCGCATTTAGTGCAGCAGCCAAAGAATTGATTGGCCCAATTAAAACCAAGTTAGGATACCATCTGCTTTTAGTTGAAGAACTACTACCCGCAGAATTGACCCCACAAAGGCATAAAAAAATATTGAACCACATGTTTAAACAGTGGTTGAACTTAGGAAGTAGGGAGTAAGGAGAGGGGGAAGAGAGACTGGAGGCAGAAAAACTAAGACTGTAAGGGCGGGTTAACGACTAGACTCATTGGATAACAAAAAATCTCCATAAACCCGCCCGACCCCGCCCCACACTACCTGATACTGCGGTTAATAAGTTTTCCCAAAATAGATCCACCATTATCCCCCG
>JANNFJ010000537.1:0-17796 GCA_031379725.1 Calothrix sp. OTE_75_metabat_31 | reverse complement strand
GTACGAGCGGGTTTACGAATATACTTATGGGTAATGAGAAATCTTTATAAACCCGCCCCTACTCCCTAATTTTTGTGCAATATCGACGCTTTGGAAAAACTAATTTAAATTTGTCTGTTTTCTCTTTGGGAACCATGCGTTACTTGAGTTCTGTGGAAGCACACCAGACAATTTCCAAAGCTGTTGAGTTGGGGATAAATCATATTGAGACGGCATCAAGTTACGGTAGTAGTGAAGATTATGTGGGTAGTGGGTTTGCATCTCTATCTGTACCTCGTTCCCAAGTTCATATCACTACCAAAATTCCACCGACTGCGGATGCTTCTTCGATGCGTCGCTGTATCGATGAATCACTAAAACGGTTGAAGGTCGATTATCTGGACTGTTTGGGAATTCACGGTTTAAATACTTGGGAACATTTCGACTGGGTAAAAGCTAAAGACGGTTGTATGCAAGCTGTAGCTGAAGCAGTCGCAGATGGTCGAGTTCGACATGTGGGTTTTTCTACTCACGGTTCCCTCGAATTGATTTTGGCAGCTATAGATACAGATTTGTTTGAATTTGTCAATCTGCATTATTACTATTTTTTCCAGCGCAATGCACCAGCTATTCAACGTGCTACCCTCAAAGATATGGGTGTATTTATTATTTCACCTGCCGATAAAGGTGGCAAACTCTACACTCCACCCCAAAAGCTCAAAGATTTGTGTCATCCGTTTTCACCCCTCGAATTAAACTACCGTTTTTTACTAAGCGATTTACGCGTTACAACCTTGAGTGTCGGTGCGGCAAATCCGGAAGAATTAATCGAACCGTTGCGAGTTGCAGACAAGACAGAAAAACTTACACCCGAAGAAATAACAGCTTTTACAAATTTAGAAAACCATCAAAATCTAGTTTTAGCTGCCGAAAAATGCAGTCAGTGCCACGCTTGTTTACCCTGCCCCGAAAATATCAATATTCCCGAAGTCTTGCGGTTGCGAAATTTAGCGGTTGCCTACGACATGACCGATTACGGAAAGTACCGATATGGTATGTTTGAAAACGCTGGACATTGGTTTCCAGGAATGAAAGCCTCAAGCTGTACCGAATGTGGCGATTGTTTGCCCAAATGCCCCGAAAATCTCGATATTCCTGCTTTATTAAAAGATACTGACGAACGACTCAAAGGAAAAAGCCGCAGAAGGTTGTGGGAAAGTTAATCTTCTATATTTTGTGGTTGTTTTTTGTCCGAATTGCCGATACCATTACAAATTTTGTTAATGCGCTTTTTCTTCGCGTCTTGATTATTTTGTAAATAATTATGCAACCAATCGCAACCACGATCCAACAGCTTATCTAAATCATCTAATTGTTGAACTCCATCCAAATTCCATAAAATTGCAGTTTTATCACTACTACCTAAAGCGATCGCGTTTCTGCTAGAAGAGAAGTTGACGCTTAGTAACTCGCTGCTGTGTCCGGCTATAGTTTTAGTTCTAACATTGTTTTTTCCATTATAGTTATGTAATTCAAAATCATTTCTACTTGCACTATCCCATTTTCGATCTTTCCCCAGTCGCCAAATTTTAACTGTTTTGTCATCGCTAGCTGAAGCTATTTTTGTACCGTCACTTGAGAAGCTAATATTATTAACTTCATTATCATGGCTTGTCTTTCTGTGTGATTCTACTAAATCTCCAATAAAGGAACCATCAGTTTTCCATAGTTTCACCATTTTGTCACTGCTACCCGTAGCAAGAACTTCCCCATCAGGAGAAAAGCTAACACTGTAAACCCAACTTTTATGACCATTTTCCCCTTCTAGGGTTTTGACAAGACTAAACTTATTACTGTTACGTTGCCATAGTTTAATAGTATTATCATCGCTTGCAGTTGCAATCATTTTACCATTAGGTGACCAAGCTATTTCCCGAATCCAGTCACGATGACCTGCTTTGTTTTTAGGAGGACGCTTCTCGTCATCATAAGCTGCAATTGTGTCGATCTCTTTAAACTTTCCATTATTATTACGTTGAAATATTTTCACATTATTCTCAGTTCCACCAAAGGCAATTGACTTACCATCAAGAGAAAAACTGACACTTAATATCTGATTTTTCTTATTTATATCTCGGTAAATATTTGTATCAAATTTGGCATCTAATTTAGCATTTTTCTTATCTATACGCCACAGTTTCACAGTTGCATCCTTACTTGCAGAAACTATATATTGTAAATCTGGAGAAAAAGCAATATTGTTAACTTCATCATTATGCCCCCCCTTTTCCGCATCAAGTGTGGTCATTAAAATTCCATCAGAACTCCATAACTTCACAGTATTATCTTTACTAGCTGTAGCAATAATTTCCTCGCTACCTTTTGGTGCAAAAATTACTTTCGTCACCCAACTTGTATGGGAATTGAGAGTACTTAATAAATCACTACCAATTTGCTTTACCGACCCAGTTTTAGGATTATTTGCAGCCGAAGTCATTAGTTTTGATGAGACTTCCCAAAGTTTCAAGCTATTATCTCCACCTGCCGAAACTAAAGTATTAGAATCGCCTAAAAAACTGACACTGTGTACAGGATTGGTATGTCCCGAAAGAGTCATCAGCAAAGTTCCATCCACTGTCCATAATTTTACAGTTTTATCGTGACTAGCTGATGCTATAAACTTACCATCTGGACTAAAACTAACTCGATATATTCTATCTTTATGTGCAACCTGACTATTGGGTTCTACTTTATTATCAATTAAAGATTTTGGTTTAAAGTAATCGTCGCTACCCTTTTGCCAAATTTTCACAGTACTATCACGACCCCCTGTAACAAGCAATTCAGGGTTTTTGAGCGACCAAGCTACACTCCACACGTAGTCTTTGAATCCACTTAAAATTTGGTAAGGTTGAGTTTGATACATTCCTTGAGAATCTTGTTTCCAAAGCTTGACGGTTTTGTCTCTGCCCGCAGTAGCAATAATTTTGTCATTTAAAGAAAAAGCAATACTATTAACACCTTCTTGATGGATTTCGCTTAAAGTCTGTTGAAGCTGATAGTTACCTAGATTGTCTTTTTTCCAAAATTTGACATTACCGTCACGACTTGCCGATGCTAATATCTTACCATTTGAGGAAAATGCGATCGCGTAGATACCTTTAGTATGAGCTAAGTCTTTAAGATTTTTATCTTTTAAGTCTGCTTGATAAAGAAACTTACTTTTTTGGTCATTCCATTTCCATAACTTTATTTTACCTTCAAAGTCTCCTGATACTACAGCTTGAGAGTCAGGGGAAAAACTCACACTTAAAACTTTATCATTGTGTTTATTTTCCGGATTTTGTTCAATATTAATATTACTCCCATCCGGTCTCCAGACTCTAACAGTACCATCAAAACTAGCAGAAGCAATCATTTTGCTATTGTTAGAGACGGCTAATTGCCACACTACACCTTTATGTCCTTCAAAACGATTGCGTTCGACTAACCAGTAAACTGGTTGCTGTAATGCCGTAATAACTTCATTCTCAATATCTGGATGAAAAGAATTGATAATGCGTTTCCAAGGTGCCTTCAGTTTTTTTCCTGCTTCAATACTTTTGATCAAAGCTTCAAAACGTTGGTTAGAAGTAAACATTTCTTTAGAAAGTTTGCTCATGCCATTTATTTCTTGATATTGCGCTTCTAAAAGAGCAGTACCAGCTGCTATTCCAAAAAACATTGCAATAACAGAGAATGCTACAGCTACACGAAAAAAAGACTTAAGTTTAATATTAGCCTTTTGAGCTTTTTCTTGTTCAATTTCTAACTTCTCATATAATTTAATTCTATCTTGAAGTTGAAATTGTAAAGTTTTATTATTCTCAGCTTCTTCTTCCTGCCGCTTTTCCTTATCTCTTTTCCTTTTTTCTAATTCTTGTGCTTCTAATGACTGCCGAATAAAATACACTAAATAATCATGGGCAAGTTGATAGCGTGCCGTCAAATTATTATCAATTTTCCAAACTAAACCGGAAACAACTAAAATATCTAAAATTAGCTTAAATTGTTCATCGTTACTTGAAGAGTCAGCATTTTTTAACTCTTTAACTAATTCTTCTTTAGTTTTTAAAGGACGAGTATCATTTTTATCAGTTAATAAATATAAAATATACCCAGCTGCATCTTTGTTTTCTTCACCGCAATTTTGAATAATTCTATCTAAAAACTGCTGAACTAGCTTTTCTTTCCTACCAGATTTATGATAATCATCTACCGTAATAATCGAATCTCTCTGTTTTTGTAATTCGTAACCGACTATTTGTAATTCGATTGGACGTACTTTCCCCGTATTCTGAGCTAAATCTAACACTATTGCTTCGATTAAATCATCTTTTAGTTTGAACTTAGTTTTTTTAGTTAAAGTTTGAATAACTTCTTTAGCAGCATCTGTCGATAAGTTAACTAATTGATAACGATTACTTTTATTTAAAATATTTTTTAAAGCATCAATATTTGAGCTAAAACTATTACTATTAGCAATAGCTTCAATTTCTAATAAGTTAGGTAAATAATCTTCACGTATCGATATGATAACTTTAATATTCTCTAAATGTATAACATCGGTAATAAATTTAAATAGCTTCAATCTTTCATGATAATCTTGCTGGATCAGAAACTCTTCAAACTGGTCAAAGATTAAAATATAAACCCGATTACTACTATTATTTGAACGTAATTCTTCAACAAATGACTGAGTGGAATTAATACTATTTTTAACAGCTTCGCTCCAACATTGTTTACAATGTTCTTCCCAATCAGTATATTGTCTAATCAAAATAGGTAAGACATGACAATCATTAATAAATATATTTGGCTTTTTTAAAACAGGTATTAAACCAGCTTGCAAAATTGAACTTTTCCCCACACCCGACTGACCATGAAAAACTATTAGTTTACAATCTTTCCGACTCAGCTTACTTATTAATTTTTCAATATCTTGTTGACGAGCTGGTAAATTATATTCTGTATTATTCTCTATCTCTTCCTCATTTGTTAGTAATGGTTGTAAAAAAGCTACACCAACAAATGCTCTTAAACCATATTGCTGTTCAAATATAATCAGTTTTTGGTTAATCTTAACTGATTCAAAATATTCTTTATTATTTGAATAAAAATTTCTTAATGTTGTTAATATTAAGCTGTAATCTTCAGGATTATACTGCCGATTAATTTCTCTCCTAGCTATTTCTAAATTTTTAATAGCATCTAAAATATTGTGTTGCATTTCTTGCATAATAGCAAGAGTATATCGAGGATGTAAACAACGTAGTGGTAAGCGCTTTTCTTCTATTTTGTCTAAAATACAAATTGCAAGTTTAGCAAAATTACATGACTCGTCAAAGAGTGATTGCTCTAATGCTGCTTCTGCTAAAAAACTGTAGTCTTCAGCTTTTTTTAGTTGATTATTATAATTTCCATCATGCAATTTTAAAGATTCTTCAGCTACTTTTTGTAAAGGTTTCCATAGTTTCAAACGCCGCAAAACTTCACATAATAAACTAATATGTTCGGCAATTAAATCTTGACGTTCAGCTTGTCTAAAACTATGGATACAAGCTTGAAAATATTTTTTTGTTTTCAGCATATCATTTCTATTTTCTAAATAATTTATGTCATATTTATGCTGATATGCTAATGCAATATATAATTCTAGTATTGCTTGTCTTAGAAAATTAGAGTTACTTTGCCAAAATCTATAACTGAGTTCGTAATATTTTAAAGCTGCATTAACTTTGCCAAGTAAATAAGCATTTAATCCTAAAATAAAATTTTGACTAGCGTCAAATTCTGACTCTAATAGTTGCCCAGATTTATGAAGATTTTTATATTTACAAGCTGCTTCTATTTCTAAAAAATCTTGTAAAAATTTTTCTTTAAAATTATTTACATTTTGATGTGCAGCTTGATTGAATATAATATCAATTTTTACTTGGATTAATTGTGATAAATCATCGTTTGTTAGTACGAATTCTCTCCTTGTAGCCCATGATTTAAAATCGGGCGCAAATTTAGTCAAATCTCTGATAATTTGGTCATTAACCCATAGCAAAATGGGGAAAGGTAAATTTTTTTTAAATTCTCCTCTAACTAAATTTGTTGATTTTAAGACTTCAGCTATATCTTGAACTTCTTCTAACCCAAAAATCATTAAACCATAAGGTATTTCAGTTCCAATCTCTTTAATTATAGTTGAGTAAAGTTTTTTGATTGAAGGGTTTAAATAAATTTCTCTAATTCTATAAAAAAATAATTCTTGAAGATGTTGTGCTATTTTATTACGTAAATCGCCATAATTACAATGTAGTAAAAAAAGTGAAAATTCTCCCTCTGAATATTCAATAGAGCGCTTGAGCCTGACCAACTCTTCCTGATTCTCTAAGGAAAAATTTTGAAGATTACTGTAGTTATCCATTCTAATTAGATTCATCCTAAAATTATGTACTAGCAGACAACATAATGTAGAAACATGATATGTTCCTACAACAGGCTAATTATGTAATAAATTTAATATTCAAATTCTAAATAAGATTGTTCAATAATTCTGGAGCTTCTCCCAAAACCGGATTAATATCAAACCAAGATGCATCTTCTTCGTGGTATTCAAAAATAAATAAATTACGGATTAAACGTTGAAATTCTTCTTGCTCCTCTCTTCTTTTCGGAACAGTTTTTTCGTGTGCTACATAACGAAGTAACTCCCATTGTTGAGCATCTATCGTCAATCTAAATTCATTTCGATACCGTCTAATTACTTTATCTAAACATTGACGTGATATCGGTGGATCTTCTATTTCGAGGCAACTACGTAGTAACATTAACAAATTACGTACATGACCACCACTAATCATACACAAGCGGTTTAATGTATCCACAGAATCAAAAACATGAGTAATTAAATTCCGGTTTTGCTCCCAGCTTACACCAGGGAAAGCTCTTGTGATTACCAGTTTTTGTAAAAGTTCCATTCCTTTTGGAAATTCCAAACCGTTTCGGAAACGCACAGGTATCATAGGCAAATTTTTAGGACTTTGACCGTATCGAAGTGCCATTACAGCTGTCGAATCCGAAAAACGTAGAATTAACGGAATTGTATAAACAATATGACAATTAAGATTTCTTAATTTTTCATATTGCTCAATAAATAAGAACTCTGGTAAAGAATAACTCCCAACTTTCATCGTGGGGTCTATCCGGTCGAGATTATCCACAATAACTACTAAACCTTTTTTACCTCTGTATTTGAGCTTTTCTGAAGCTATTTGAAGTAATTCATCGTTAATTATTCGTAAAATTGAGGCTGCCTGTGGCTCTAAATAATTCTTCAGTTGATTGCGAAGAGTAGGACTATCTTTGATAGCAACAGTCATTTTTGCTAAACCCAAAGTTAAGTCTACATCTTCAGAAATATCTATTCCTGGTAATTGTCTTCTAATTTGCCTAAATAAATCTCGAAACGAACCTGTTTGTAATCTAATTCCAGAGTCTTCTAAATTTTGAGCAATCTTATAAGACATTGCTAATAGAATATCTGTTACTTCAACATTTGCCAAATCCAAACTTTCGTCTGACTCGAAATAAACTACATGAAAACCTTGCTGTTCTAACCTTACTTGCAACACTTTTAGCTCAGTTGATTTCCCACAACCAATATGTCCTGTAAATAACTGACAGCTTGGTTCAAAAGAATCACGACGAGCAATACTTGTTGCTAATTCGTCAATAATTTTGTCTCCACGTACTGTGGAAAAATCAACGTAGAGTTGTTTATCCTCTGGTTTTCCTACATCTAAAGTCGTGCTAGGATTACAAGCTCGATAAAATCTTCGTATATCTACTTTTACCATAACTCAGTGTTAGCAAAATATTAATGATTATTGTTCTAAATAAAAATACATGGAAAAAGTACCATTAAGTTTTAGAAAGTAGATGTTTAATGGTTATGAAAATATTGGCACATACATGAAAATTAACTAATTTGTTTTACAAAATAGTAGAGCGGAACTAAAATATATTAATGTCCATTATTTAAATTATAATAATGTTAAAAAAAATAATGTATATTTTTATACATATAAATAAAACTGATAAAAACAGATGTGTCTAAAATTAAAAATAAGTAAAGTTACTACTTAGGTTTTATTAAAGTCACATGCAAACGACGAGTAAAAAATATTTGTAGCTACTAAATTTGACGTGGACACATGTACTCCCAAGTAAATTTTGCTTGAAAATATTTTAAAGATTCGATGAAATAAAACCGGATTTAACCCAACAATATATAATAGTAGAAATATAATTATACTTACTTACGTAGGGTTATCGGTGTGAATACAAAGATAGGAAAAGAAATTAATGTTCAAGATACCAGTGACAAAATGTATGAGTTGGTATCAAATTTATATCCTATCTGTCGCAGTATTACTGGCGATGGTGTCCGTAAAACACTTAATTTTGTTCAGCAAGAGATTCCTTTAGAAATTCACGAAGTAAATAGTGGAACCGCCGTATTTGATTGGACAGTTCCCAAAGAATGGAATATCCGCGATGGTTATATCAAAAATTCCCAAGGTGAAAAGATAATTGACTTTCAAAAATTAAATTTACACGTATTAAATTACAGCATTCCCATACATCAAAAAATCAACTTAGAAGAATTAAAGAAACACGTCATCACAATTCCCGATAAACCTGAATGGGTTCCCTACCGAACTTCCTATTATAAAGAAACTTGGGGCTTTTGCATGAGCCACAATCAACTATTACAAATGCAAGATGACGAGTATGAAGTTTGTATTGATTCAACCTTAGAAGATGGTAGTTTGACCTACGGGGAATATTTCATCCCCGGAGAAAGTAACGAAGAAGTATTAATTTCCTGCCACACCTGCCATCCTTCTCTAGCTAACGATAATCTTGCGGGTATTGCTTTAACGACATTTTTAGCGCAGTATCTTAGCCAATTAAAATTAAAATATTCCTATCGATTCATCTTTATTCCTGGCACAATTGGCTCAATAACTTGGCTAGCAAGAAACGAAGCCAACGTTGATAAAATCAAACATGGTTTAGTAGTAACATGTATTGGCGACCCCGGCAAATCGCATTACAAAAAAAGCCGTCGTGGCAATGCTGAAATAGATAAAGCCGCGATTCATGTTTTACAACGTTCCGGTCAGGAATACGTTATCCAAGAATTTTCACCCTACGGTTACGATGAACGTCAATTTTGCTCCCCAGGATTTAATTTACCAGTAGGATGCTTCATGCGATCGCCTCACGGTACTTATCCGCAATACCACACCTCTGCCGATAATTTGGATTTAGTCAAACCGGAGTATTTAGCAGATTCGCTAACTAAGTTTTTGGCAGTTTTAAATATTATTGAGAACAACAAAAAATACATTAACCAAAACCCCAAATGCGAACCGCAATTAGGTAAACGTGGACTTTATAGTGCCGTTGGGGGGCAAACGGATACTAAGAAGCGCGAATTAGCGATGTTGTGGGTATTAAATATGTCAGACGGGGAAAATTCTTTACTCGATATTGCCGAAAAATCTGACTTGGAATTCGATTTGATTAAAGAAACAGCCGACACTTTATTAGAGTTTGATTTACTTAAAGACCATCTCCCGTAAGATAGGCATCCTGCCTGTCTTTTGTAAATATAGGACTACTATTTGATTTATGAAAAGAGACGTAGGGTGCGTTACGAATCACGCTAATGCACCCTACATAATCTTAAAGACCATCTCACGTAAGATAGGCATCCTGCCTGTCTTTTATGAAACATAGAAATACTTGAAAAATCCCAAATGTTTACAAATCAAGTTGCAGTTATTACCGGGGCAGGTAGCGGGATTGGTCGTGCGATCGCATTACAACTTGCACAACAGCAAGCAAAACTTTGCCTCATCGGCAGAAACCTCGAAAGATTGAACGAAGTTGCACAGCTTGCACAAAGAACATCACCGCAAGTAAGTACATACCAACTAGACATTAGCGAAGACGAAGATATAAAAAAGCTGGCAGAAAAAGACTTTGGTGAGGTTGACTTATTAGTTCACAGTGCTGGAATAATTTCCTTCGGCGAACTTCGCAATACACCCGTTATCGAACTCGACCGGCAATATCGTACCAACGTTCGTGCCCCTTATCTACTCACCCAGACATTTTTACCCTCGCTGATATCGCAGCAAGGACAAATCGTTTTTATCAACTCCAGCGCTATTTACACCGTCAAAGCCGGAGGGGGGCAATATTGTGCTAGTAAACAGGCACTTAAAGCGATCGCAGATAGTCTCCGTGCCGAAGTTAATAGTTTAGGCGTGCGTGTCATCAGCGTCTACCCCGGACGGACAGCTAGTCCTATGCAAGAAGAGATATATAAAACCGAAGGGAGAGAATACAACCCCGAACGTTTGCTGCAACCCGAAGATGTGGCTAGTACGATTATTAGTGCCCTGAGTTTACCCCGTACAGCCGAAGTAACAGATATTAATATTCGACCGTTTTTAAAAGCTTAAAAGTGCAATATTTCAAAATTAAAGCAGTAGACTTTATCATTTTTATGACTGTAGGGGCGCAAGGCATTGCGCCCTTTCTCTTAAGGTTCTATTTAAAACTTTACCAGTAATAATACGTATTCAACTAATCGCTTTATAAAAAAAACAGTGTGATTACGTACGACGACTGATATTAGTAATTTTGATACCACGAAATCAACTAAAAAGTCCTGTTCATTACTATTTTACCTGTCAAGTTGATTGTTGGTACTAGTAAATAGAAATACAATGAGCGATATGGGTCTGCTGATGGCAGGTGTATTAACAACGGGTCAACCATTCTTGCCCGCATTACCAGAGGAGCCAGCAATTCAGCCAGACGAAGCAGTGCAGGAGTTGGAAAAAGCTCAATTTACAAGCGTTTCCCCAAACGACATAGCACCACCTGAATTAACGCTGGACGCAGAAACTGGGAAATCAGCAGTCGCTAATATTAAAAAACAAATCGATACAGAAGAATCGGTAGTTATTAATAGTGGAGAACAGGGAATCGACAGTAAGGAATCGGTAGTCGCTAATACCGGAAAACAGGGAACCGACAGTAAGGAATCGGTAGTCGTTAATACCGGAAAGCAGGGAATCGACAGTAAGGAATCGGCAGTCGCTAATACCAGAAAACAGGGAATCGACAGTAAGGAATCGGCAGCCGCTAATACCACAAGACAGGGGACCGATACTAGAGAATCGGCAATAAAAAATTGGGTAAGAAGTAGAGAAGAGAAGAAACAGGGCTACCCAGAAGTAATAAATCTTTCTCCTACTCCCCCCACCTCCCCCACTCTCCCTACCTCCCCCCCTCCCGAAACCGACGGGATGTCACAAGTTACATCAGTATCGCAACTCACCGATGTGGAACCAAACGATTGGGCATTTGGTGCATTGCGATCGCTTACCGAACGTTATAAATGTATTACCCCATCTGAAGATGGGACATTCAAAGGCAATGGTGCCATGACTCGCTACGAATTTGCCCAGGGTTTGAATGCTTGTATAGAAAAAGTTAGAGAATTAATAGCTACTAATACAGAAAATCTAGCAAAAAAAGAAGACTTAATAACCTTAGATCGCTTGCAGGGTGAGTTTAAAACCGAACTTACCGAAGTTGAAAACCGCATAGATTCACTGGAAGAACGTACTGCAAAAGTCGCAGCAAAGCAGTTTTCGGCAACTACAAAACTCTACGGACAAGCAATTTTTAGCATCCAGGGTACGAATGAAGCTGATGTATTTTTATATAAAGGTGAAGAACAACCACGCAAAGCAAAAACGAATGTGACTATGACATCTAGCAGTCAACTGACATTTGCAACATCCTTCACCGGACGCGATTTACTGCTAACAGGATTATCTGCCGGAAACCTAGATGCGTCTACGCAGTCGGTGTCTACAAATATGGGCAGATTGGGTTTCGAGTCCGATACATCTCAAAACTTCGTGATGAATGAATTATCGTACCGATTCCCAATTTCCGATAACTTAGGGGTTGTTGTGGGTACGGCAGGAGTTAACCCAGTCAATACATTTCGCGGTATAAACCCCCTAGAAGGTTCAGGAGATGGGGCAATTTCATTATTCGGTCAACGCAACCCAATTTTGGCAATTGGCAGCGGTACAGGTGGGGTTGGATTTGATTGGCAAGTAAGCGATCGCATCAGCCTACAAGGTGTCTACAGTGCCCAAATTCCTAGTTTTCCTGGTGATGTCCAACTTGGTGGATTATTGGGTGGTAACTACACTGCGGGAACGCAACTGACCTTCGCACCCAGCGACAACGTAGATGTCGGAGTTCATTATCTTTTCAACCACTCACCCGACGGGAATCTCCGCACTGGTATTGGTGACGCACAGTTAGCATCACCTTTCGTCGCGCAAACAACCTTTGATACTCACGCAGTTGGTGCAACTGCCACATGGCGCGTTAATCCGAACCTGCAACTGGGCGGTTGGGGTGGTTGGACTACATCAAAACCATTTGATATTTCGGGAAGAGTTGAAACTACCAATTGGGCAGTATTTGCTGCACTCCCTAATTTATTTCGTCCGGGTAATTTGGGTGGTGTCGTAGTGGGACAACCTCCAAAAATTACATCGAGTACTTTACCCGATGGATACAACTTGCCCAACTTTGCCATTCCAGACTTTGAAACAGGTGGTGGAAAAGGTGGACGTGAAGATAGTTCACTCCATTTGGAATTGTTTTACCGTGCCCAAATTAACGACAATATTGCTTTAACTCCGGGTTTATTTATGATTTTCAATCCTAACCACAACGCCGCTAACGACACTTTGCTTGTAGCTGCCATGCGGGCGACATTCCGGTTTTAGTTTCTTACGGGTGAAAGTGTAATCAAACAGACTACGTAAGAGAGGGTCAGGGGGAAAGGTAGAAGAAATATCCCCTACTCCCTAATTCCTACTCCCTAATTTGGAGCAATAATAAATGCAATCAAAATTAAAATCAAGCTCAAAAACTGAAATTACAAACTTGTATAAATTAGGTTTTGCAGCTTTAGCAAGTGGTGGGTTAACAACTTTATTTTTAGCCATGCTTTCGTCACAAGCTTTTGCCCAAGTAACTGTTCAAAGCACGGGGACAATATCCGGAACATTAGACTTTCCTTTTGGACCGACGACCAACGGTCGCACGACTCGCATTGATACAGATACTAACGGTACTTATTTCCGCAATACTGGTACTAAAAGTAGTCCTAACTTGGTTCCCGTTTATAACTCCAAATTTGTACAAGTTGCAACTAATAAAGATGGTAGCCTTAGATATTTTGTAGATTTTCTCGGTCTGCAATTTATCTCACGCGATGGGGTTATTGCTTCACCTGTACTTTCTGGAGGTGAATTGACAACTTATAAGTATCAAAATAGGCCTACTCCGGAATTCCAAGTTAAGTTCCAAGGTGCAGTTCAAGATGAGTTTGGTTTACAAAGAGCTTTTTATACGGGAGTTGTCACCGACCCAAAAACTAGAATCCAGTATCAAGGCACTTTTGAAGTTAACGGACAAGGACCGCGATATAGCGATCGCAATGGTGGAGATAGTCCCACTGTCTTCGATTTCAAAACCGATTACGAACCGGGAGGTGTCACACCCCAGCCTGCACTAAATTCCTATAAAATGACCAATGTCCCCTTAGTGCGATTGACGATTAACGTTCCAGCGAATGCAAAAATCGTTACTCCTGGTGGGGGCACTACAACTGGTGGAGGCACTACGACTGGTGGAGGCACTACAACTGGTGGAGGCACTACGACTGGTGGGGGCACTACAACTGGTGGAGGTACTACGACTGGTGGAGGTACTACGACTGGTGGCGGTACTACGACTGGTGGCGGCACTACGACTGGTGGGGGAACTACGACTGGTGGAGGTACTACAACTGGTGGAGGTACTACGACTGGTGGGGGCACTACAACAGGTGGAGTCATTTCTACTCCCTCTATCCCTTCGACTCCAATAACACCTATAAGCTCAAACCCTTCAGCACCAGCACCTCAGCCAAGCGTCGAATTTAGTAGCGGTCGAATCTTATCAGTCAACCCCAACAGTATCATTGACAGTTCGGGAAATTCTCAAGATGGCAAGCAAGTTGCATTCAGCACGAATGTATCTAATGTTGAGGAAATCGCTTGTTCGCAAGATACAGTCAACTGTCGTCCAACACCAAATCAATCCAAAAAGGTTGGCCCACGCAGTCGTGTCTTAGTGCGGTAAGCAGAAAATTCTTCCGAAAACAATACGGTATTGTAGGCTTTAAAAATCACCGGAGTCTTATTTTTTCGTTTGAATTTAAGTTATTCGTAGGGGCGGGGTTCCCCCGCCCTGACAATACCGTGTGGTAAGCTAATTTTCGAGCGGAAAATGAATCAGCCCTGCTTTTTAAGGGGGTTGGAGGATCTAAAATATCGGAAAGCCTTCTGCCTTAAGTTGACACCAATGGATATTATCGTGCCCCTACAGGATTGACATAGGCCAGCAGTATTTAAACGCGATTCGGGAATTAAAACTGGTGTTGGTGTAGTTAATATCCATATACTGTCAGCAATACAACAATCCGGGCAAATAACATCAAAAAAACATACTTTTGTCACATTGTCCCCAGTAATCTTATCGCTATACTAGTCAATTAGATTGCTGATTAAAATTATCGTTATTTCCCTGTATCGCTGACTCCTAAAGTAGTTTGATATACAGTACCTCAACGCACGCATTATTAAGGAAGTATCTATGAAAGCGGAACTAAGCGAATTGACAGCCAGAATTACACAGGTTTTACAAATCAACAGCACTTGGATGATTTGGAATTTGTTTCTAGCTTTTATACCTTTAGTTCTAAGTATTTGGCTATTTCGCAATAGACTTGGCAATATTGGAACCTGGGCTTTAGGGCTACTTACATTATTTGCCTGCGTGCCACCAAATCGAACTTATCTCAAAAGTTTTTTAATTTTTATTGTTTCTTACATAAAGAATATTCCCACGCTCCAACTCGGCTTATTTTTAATCCTTGGACTGCTGCCGCTAAGTATTTTGTTATTTCGTAGCAAAATAGGACGTTCGGCGATTTGGTGGTTCGGTTTTGTGGCTTTTTACGGATTTTTACCCAATGCACCTTATTTATTAACCGATGTAATTCACCTTATCGATGATATTCGGACAATTCAATCAGTATGGGTGATTACTCTAATTTTAATTCCTCTATATTTACTTGTAATTTTAGCTGGATTTGAAGCTTATGTAGTTTCATTAATTAATCTGGGTGCTTACTTACACCGTATTGGTAAAAGTAAGTGGATTTTAGGCGTTGAATTAATAACCCATGCGTTAAGTGCTATTGGTATTTATTGGGGACGTTTTTTGCGTTTCAACACTTGGGATTTTATTACCCAACCCGATTATTTATTGACCCAAGGTGTAGAAGAAATCCTTGGCAAACAGCCGTTAGCAATTATTGCGATTACTTTTGTTGTTTTGGCTGGGCTGTATTGGTTAATGAAGCGCGTGACATTGGGGTTTTTAAACCAAACAGCTAACCGCTTGAATGTTCGTGGTAATGCGAATATTTCGTAGGATAGGCATCTTGCCTGTCTGATAATTATACACCCTACACCCTATCTCCTAATTTCCTCGCAGCTTCTAGAATTATCCGTTGTTCTGCTCGTGCGATCGCACTATACGTCCTTTGCACAGCTTCGGGTTCGACGGAAATCGACGTGATACCCCATTGCACTAGTTGGTCAATAATTTCTGGATATAATGCTGGTGCTTGACCGCATATGGAACAAGGAATATTGGCATTTTTTGCCATGTATATTAGTTGACGAATAGCACCCATCACCGCAGGATGTTGTGCATCGAATGAAGAAGCAAGTTTTCCTTGCTCTCGGTCTATTCCTAATAGCAGTTGGGTGAGGTCGTTTGTACCAATTGCAATTCCCTGTACTCCAGCTTTGACGTATTCGGGTAGTAAAAATAAAACACTAGGTACTTCTGCCATAATCCATAGTTGAAATTGAGGGACTGTAGTTAATCCAGCTTGCTCAACTTTTTGACGGCAGAAAACAAATTCTTCGACTGTGCGGACAAAAGGTAATATTAAATTGATATTGCGATAGCCGGCTTGTTGAACTTGTGCTAAAGCGGCCAGTTCGAGTTCAAACATGGCTGAATTTTGCATATAGCCAAATGTACCCCGATAAGCTGGAGGCTTGATGCTTTGCGTATCGCTAGATGTTGGTTGAACTGGATGATGCCATAAATGACCAGTTTCTTGAAATTCGTTAACTTGTATGTCTAACGACCGATAAAAAATTGGTCGTGGTGCAAATCCTTGCACAAATTGCATTATCCGTTCCGTAAAACGTTGAAGTAATAAGGTTTGTTTTCCTGACAACAACCAGGTATTTGGTTCTTGCCCATCTAAAAGCGAAATTGCCATTAGTTCGGAACGCAATAACCCGACTCCATCAATAGGTAGATTTTGTACCTGTTCGATTAAATTAGGTTGACTCAAATTGACTAATAACGGAGTTGCAATAGTCGCATAGGTCGGTGTCCAAGGGGTAATCGGTTCTCGGTTCAATTCAGGGGTTAGAGCAAAATTAGGATCTAAATTTTGTTTCAATTGAAGTGATGAACCTGTATCGCTATTAATGCCATTCTTAAATCTTCCTGTCTTCCGAGTCCCAATTGTAGCGTTATTAATGCTATAAACTTCGCCTTTGTCTCCATCGATTAATATTGTTACATCATCTTTAATTAAAGCTTTAGCACCAGTTGCATTAACTACCGCAGGAATTTTTAACTCCCGCGCTAAGATTGCGGCATGGCTAGTCATCCCGCCTTCTTCAGTGATTATACCCTTGACATTTTGTAATAAAGGTAACCATTCGGGAATAATTGTGGATGCAACTAGAATTATGTTTTTGCCAAGTTCAGGTTTGCGATCGCCATCGGCAATGACACGAGCTGTTGCAGCGATACGTCCTGAAGCTGCACCAATTCCTTTTAATAATAATTCAAAGTCAGGAATTGCCGGTTGGGGAATTGTCACTTGTGTCAAAGAAAGGATATTGGCTGCGGCTTTTTCTGAGATAGTCCATTGAAAACTAAAGTTATTACCGTATTCCTTCAAAAATTGATTAGCAAGTTGAATTAATTGTTCTAAGTATTCGGGGCTAAGTGCAAATTGGTGTTGTTGGGATTCACCGAGTAAATAAGTTGTCAAACAACTTGATTCGGTAATCAGTAAGGTATTTTTAGCTTGTAAAGATTCACTAGTATCGCTAACCCGGTAAGCTAGCATTTTATTGCCCAATTTTTGCTCTAAAATAGTCCCGCTTTCAGGCTGAATTTTATAAACATCAGGAACCACCTCACCCTGATTAATCGCAATTCCCAATCCAATTGTTGCTTTTATTTCCCACTGCGAAGAACTAGCAACCAATGAACCGCTAGCTAAAGCATTAAAGACCGGCTGTACTAAAATCCCAAATCGTATTTGCCGCAAATCAATTCCGACTCGCTGCCAATATAACAAGCTACGAGCGCGAAATAACTGACTCCAAGTACGTTTAAGCGCATCCGCAATGTCGTCATGCAAGCATTGACAAACTTGCGACTCCAATAACCCGCAAATATCTCCAACTCCACGATTTGCTGAAGGTAGCGCTATAGTTGGACGAAAAATTAAAC
>JANNFJ010000508.1:0-8657 GCA_031379725.1 Calothrix sp. OTE_75_metabat_31 | reverse complement strand
AGAATTGCAGGTGCTTGTGGAGAATTAAGAATCTCCGTGCCGTCCACTGGCAGCTTTGCTGGATTAAAAGTTGACGATATAGAGGTAGACGTTTCTACACTTTCAGTTCAGACATTTCCAAGTTGTATTAGTGGAAGTTTTGCAGAACCGAGAACTAGTAATTTTAAAACTCCCACAGGACAAGTTGTAATCGTTGGCAAAATGGTAAATACTGCTGTGAAGATTACATTACCCCAGGAAATAACGAGGACGGTAACAGTTAATGCTTGTGGATTTGGAGTATTAAGAGGTTCTACTACATCTCCACTACCTGCTACTTTGACGATTGGTACTCAAAGTTACACCCTCGCATCAGTTGCAAATGCTACTAACGGTCCGATTTGTCGGACAAATGGGGCAATTTCGACGGGTTATATCCCTTCCTCTTGGCCATAATTCAAAAATTGCAACTGCCAGTTAAATTCCTCTGGGTTTAATATTAGCCAGCGATTCTGCTGGCTTTTTCTTAATTATATGTTGCATTGTTTGTATGCTTTTTTACTGATTAATCTTGCTTTAAAGTAGGGACTACCCACCAAATAGATACAGTATTATTTTTACTATATAAGAAAATAGCTTCCACTTATGCGAACAGGCTAGTCCAACGCAGTGAAGTATTTTTCTTGTTAGTTCGCAGGTGTTAAAATTGTCTGCTGTGGAAGGTGCCTTGCGGCTTTGATTAAATCGGCAGCCTTTTCGGCGATCGCAATTGTGGGTGCGTTAGTATTTCCCGTAGTCAAGGTTGGCATTCTTGATGCATCAACTACACGCAAGCCATTAACACCGTGTACTTATCGAAAGCACCTGCACTGAGAATTACTTCCTGGTTGACAAAAACTTGGTGCGTTGTCCCCTGATGTATGTATTCCACCCCAGCCCTTTCAACGCGAACAATTGTACTAAACTTGGTGACCAAAAAACACGTCCAATTAACCCCCTAAAAATAAGGCTTGTGGGAAATCTTCAAAAAAACGAACAATTTGATCGGCAATATATTAACCGTTTTTGATCTGCGAATCTCGTAAACTTGCATGGATAACTAAAAAACTTAATTTTACGGTAACACAAAAATGCGGGTTTCAGCCTCAAAGAGGGTAGTACAGATGAACGCATTGAAAGGGCTGGCTAACGCACCCTACGTATCTACTAGCTTACAGCATCCGAAGTTATCGAAATCAAAAATATCTACGATCGTCAATTGGCTCGGACTTGCAGAATTTCAATAGCACCCACCCCAAAACGCGCGTAGTTCGGCGAGAATAAACCGAACTATGTAAAGAAAAGTAAACTATGAAAATTGGTTTGTAGTAAGCGCTTACTACAAACCTTTAATTTTTACGCCGACTTATCTAATGTTATTACCCCAAGGATTGGCAGGTTGGTCATTAATTTTAACCCAATAGCGGGTAGACGGGGCGAAACCGTTTATCTCGCCATAAGCTTCTGCCCAGAAACTCCATCCAGGGTTAGGACCAGTACCATCATGGAATTCTGCCATCCGATATCCAGAAGTACCGCGAACAATTTGTCCGACCTGGTTGCACATTTTGTCTGCAACTGCTTGAGACGTTAATTGATTCCCTTGAACATTGGGAATCACCAACGCTGTACCGCCAGACCAAGAGGCTTTAGTTGCACCGCCATCCGTTACACTGGATTGCGGCAGACCTGCTGGTACTGGAGCGCCTGTCTTTTCAATGCAGAGCAGCGAACGATATTCATTAATACTAGTGTCGCCTTCATAAGGATTGGTACCACCGGGCTGACCATTATCCGAACCAAACAAAACATAGGTTTTTCCATTCAACACTACGGTTGTTGGGCTACTTCTCCAAGTCATTGCATTCCGGCTGGCTTCAATGATAGGACCTGAAGGATTGGGCTTATCATTATTCACGTCATCACCAGGTACAACTTTACTTAATGAAGATGCATCTATTTTGCTGGCAATAGATGAAATTTCTGGAGTTTTTGCGTTAGCTGCTCCTGTAGTTAGCATCAAAGTAAGAGCGGAAATTGCAGCAATTCTTTTGAATTTCATATTTATTGACCTTTGGAGTTGTAGATTTCTGTGCTTTTTGTAAGGGTGTGAAATCGCATATAAACATCCAGCCAAATAAGAGTTAAATATTGTTGTTAAACTCTTATCTGGTAACAAGATGAAGGTTGATTTTGCCAAGGCAATAATTGATGCAGATTGATAATTTAAACCTTGGCAGTAAACTAGGGCGAAGTTTAGCTACTGACAACACAAAAGTTATCAAATCCTATTAGCCTTATTTAAAGTAACTAAGAGCAGCTTTAATTTTTTGCTGTCCTTCTGGTGATAATGCCCAACCCAACGTGTCCAACAGCCTACTTTTTGGAGTATGTTCTTGAACTATGGCATAGCCAACTATTCTATTAAGAGTCTCTGGTGGAACTTTTGCTTGCCAGCTTTCAGTACGGTTACTGTTTCCAATTAATTTACCATCTACACCATATTGCTGTTGCTGACTAGTCCAAATTGCATTTCCGGATGCATCAGTGAATGCAATTACAACCCCACCAGTAAAACCCTTTAGCTTCACATCAGTCCAGGTTTTAGTTCTAGCATTCAGGTTTCCATTTGAATCTAGGTCAAACGTGGTTTCCATATATCCTTTTCTCACCACTTCATCCTTACGATTGCCCTGCACAGGTAAAGTTGCGGTTTGTGCTATAATTATGCTTTTTTGCGAAGCTGGTGAAAGGGTTGCAGCATGATTAATATCAGATTTAGACAAAGCATGAGCAGGCACTATAGTTGCTGCCAATGTCATGCTATAACTTAACAAAACTGTTAGTAAAGCGAAATTAGCTTTGACTTTTTTTCCAAGTTTAGTTGCCATTTTACTTCCTCTTCTACTTGACTTTAATTCGACTTGTTAATGCAGATGGCGTTTGATTTACTCACCTCTTGCATGTCCCTATAATCACCGATTGTTTTTTAATAGTCAGCAGGAAAAAAACAGGTTCTTTATTTGTAATTAAATAAACAATTCACCCTCACAAAACCGGAAAACTTGGGTAAAAAATAAAGTTCCAGAAAAAATCCGGTTTTTTCCGGGTATTTATACGGATGCGCCCGATGTGAGTAAAAATAATGGTAAACATATATCGTAGGGGCGCTCCTCTCCCCGCCCTTACCATCTAATTGGGTAACTAAAATTTATGAAATCAGAATTAACCTGGACGCAAACGCAAAACCTGGTAGATGCTCTAGTTTTTCAAGTCACGAAAAAGCATCTTAGTTCTTCCGAGGTACAGGTACTGCGTGGAGCCTGGGATGGTAAAACCTATGAGGCGATCGCATCCGAATCTCACCTTGCAGTTAAGTATATCGGTGAAGTTGGCGGTAAATTATGGAACAATCTTTCCGAAGCATTAGGGGAAGAAGTCAAAAAAACCAACTTCCGTCAAGCGTTACAACGACAGTGGGAGAAACAAGGCAATAAAAGCGAAAATACAGTCATAATCCCAGAAATTCAATTTAACGCAATCGAATTTTGTGAGTCACCCTATATCGAACGTCCTCCCATCGAATCCCGCTGTTATGAAGAAATATGCAAACCGGGTGCGTTGTTGCGAATTCAAGCACCATTGCAGTTTGGGAAAACAGAGTTAATGTCACGGGTAATGTACCACGCTGCACAACAAGGATACCGCACGGTAGTTTTAAACCTACGAGATGCAGTAGCTGAAGATTTTAGTAGCTTAGATAAGTTTTTGCAGTGGTTTATCACCAGTATTGCCGAGACATTAGAGTTAGGGCAACAATTAGAAGAACACTGGCGCAAAAGTTTGGGTAATTGTAAGATAAAATGCCGAACCTACTTTGAAAAGTATCTTTTACCTGGAGATAGTGCCGTTGCGATCGCTTTAGATGAGATAGATCGGCTGTTTGCATATGGGGAAATAGCTGGAGAGTTTTTGGGAATGCTGCGAACTTGGCACGAAGACGCAAAAACTAAACCTCTTTGGCGACAATTGCGGTTATTGATGTTGCACGCACAAGTTTATAGTCAATTAAATATTAATCAGTCACCGTTTAATGCCGGGACTGAAATTGAATTAACAGATTTTACTACCGAACAAGTGGAATATCTGTCACAGCAGTATAAATTAAACTGGAAAAATACCCAAGTTAAACAACTAATGGCAATGGTAGGAGGACATCCCTATCTAATAAAACAAGCCATACAGGTAGTATCACGCCAGAATATGACTTTAGAAAGCTTGTTGCAGTCAGCACCCACAGCTTCAGGGATTTATCGGAACCATTTAGAAAGACACTGGCGTTATTTACAGACAAATACGGCACTAGCTACAGCATTTAAAACAATAGTTTTGGCAGATAGTCCTGTCGGATTTAATTCAAATTTAAATTTAGATGATGCAGTTAAATTATATGATTTTGGGTTGGTGGAACTGCTAAATAATAGTGCAGCACCACGCTATCAAATCTATCGTTTATATTTTCGAGAGCGGTTAGGAAGTTAGAGGATATTTTCTGAAAAATTGAGATAATTAGTTGAGCCGAATATATTGTCAATGGAGATAATTGATTGAGCCGAATATATTATCAGGGCGGGGGAACCCCGCCCCTACGATTATCCAAAATTGAAACGAAAATTTAGGACTTACGGTTTCTTTTCTAAATAATTAAACACTCCGCATAAGAATATTTATATATATAATTATGAGCAACTTAAAACAAAATAACGGATATCAAGTAGGAGGCAGTCTCGGTGAATCAGCTTCAACTTATGTTGTACGCCAAGCCGATTCTCAACTTTACGAAGGGTTGAAAATAGGCAAATTCTGCTACTTATTAAATTGCCGACAAATGGGAAAATCGAGTTTGCGCGTACAGACAATGGCACGTCTCAAAAAAGAAGGGGTTGCTTGCGTGGCATTTGAAATGCGTGAATTATGCTTGCATGAAGTTACAGATGATGAATTTTATGGTGGTTTTGTTAGCTATCTAGTTAGTGAATTTAATTTAAATATTGACCTAGAAAGCTGGTGGTATGGGTATACTTTAATTCATCCAGCACGACGATTGAGTAAATTTATTGAAGAAGTATTACTAGAACAAGTTACGCAAAGTATTGTTATCTTTGTCGATGAAATTGATAGCATTTTAAATTTAAGTTTCAAAGACGATTTTCTTGCCTTTATTCGCTCCTGCTATAATAAACGTGCTGATAAACTTAAATATAACCGCCTGACTTTTGCACTGTTGGGGGTAGCAACTCCTGCTGATTTAATTGCAGATTCATCCCATACTCCATTTAATATCGAAAGCGAAGCAATCGAATTAACTGGTTTTCAATTGGATGAAGCAACACCGTTAGAAAAGGGATTTGTTGGTATCAGCAGCAATCCCCGTGCAGTGCTTCAGGAAATTTTGCTTTGGACTGGAGGGCAACCGTTTCTGACGCAATGGGTTTGTCAGCTTGTATCTTCTTTGTCACACATTGAGATTGGAGTAGAGGCAGATTGTGTTGCCTCAATTGTGCGATCGCGCATTCTCAATAATTGGTTGGCACAAGATAAACAACAGCACTTACAGACAATACGCGATCGCATTCTTAACAACGAACAACTCGCTTGCTGGTCGTTAGGGATGTATCAAAAAGTTTTACAAGCTGGAGAATTAGCTGTTGATGACAGTCTAAAAGTCATGAAATTGCGGTTATCGAGTTTAGTCATCAAGCAAGGAGGTAAATTAAAAGTTTACAACCGTATCTACCAGTCAGTTTTTGATCGCAATTGGGTAAAGAAGGAACTACAAAAAATGAGACCATATGCCGAAGCTTTTACAGATTGGGAAGCTTCAGGACGCGACAGTGAGCAGTTGTTGCATGGAGATGATTTACGCAATGCTTTGACGTGGGCAAATGGGAGAAGCTTGAGTGATAAGGATTATCAGTTCTTAGTGGCTAGCCAAGAACTGGAACTAAAACAAGTGCAGCAGAGAATAGAAATCGCTTTGCAGGGGGAGAAACAAGCGCAGGACAACTTACAAAAAGTCCAACTACAAGCTAAACGAAGCAAACGCTTTGGCTTGAGTGCGATAATTACAGGTTTGACGATAGGTATCACTTCAGGAATTCTACCAATTTGGTTAAATAATATAGCGTTCCAAATTTACGCTGACAATCATTTACAAATTGCCTTACGGGTTTATGACTTAGCACTCTTAATTAAACCAGGCTATCGAGAAGCTCTTTATACCCAAGGAAGAATTTACGAAGACCTGCAAGATTTAGATAGCGCCTACAATAACTACGAAAATGCCAAAGACCAGGAGTTTCCTTTTGCATACAGTGAATTAGCTCGCCTCTACATTCGTGATAAAAAATATTCCCAAGCTGTTGCCATACTTTCGGATGGTTTAAAATTGCCTCTTACAAATCTAGAAAGGTATGCTATCTTAAAAAACTTGGGTTGGGCGCAATTAGAGCTAGCGCGACAGGGAAAAGCTACCTATGAGCAAGCAGAAGTTCCCCTGCGTCAAGCTATTGCTTTAGAAGATGATTCTGGTTCACCACATTGTTTATTGGCTCAAGTCTTTGAAGCTAAAGCTCTGAAGTCAGAATCCCTTGCACAATGGCGTAAATGCCTTGATTTCGGAGACCCCGAACACCCCGATGAGCGTAATTGGATTAAAAATGCACGTCAGCGCCTTAGTATGTAGCCGATTAATGCCTTTATCTCACGAAATATACTTATATTATTCAAATAATATCCGGAGTCTGAGTTTTGAGTATGGAATACATTTTTGTAAAAATTGAAAATATTTGGAATCGACGATGCTTAGAGACTCACAAATTACAATATTTAGATTTTTCTTGAAAAAGAAAGGTCCGATTAAAACTCGTAATGGCAGCACAGTTCCACGTCCTCGGCTTTGCGATCTTAAAATATTAAATACCCCACCTATTACTGTTGAAATTGAAAAACTTGAATCATTGAAATCTTCAGGACAAGCAATCGGCAATGATTACCTGCTTTTAGGTTATTTCTACAGTCTGGAGAAAAAATACGATCTGTCAAAGACAAATTACCTCACAGCTTTAAAACTCGCAACTGATGACGGTAGAAAAGCCATCATCCAACAAGAACTCGAAAAACTTAGTGCTGTAACGCCTCAAGTGATACCAGTAGGCAACTAAGTATAACTAAAAAGCGCTTGGTACATAATGCGGCGATTTGGTGATGCAATCTCCGATTCCTCTAATCCTGTTATCTATCAACCTACATATAGTACTGTGAGCGTATCAGCCCCATGCTTGAAAAGCGACGCCTGGTAAGTAAACCCTACTTCTCCAATAGACCAATCCTCAATCTTTAACCCTGGTACTTGAGAAAAATCTCGATAGTTTCGCGTTATCATTAAAGTGCTTATCTAAAGCTGCGTGCTGTTAGTTTCATCCACGTTATAAATAGACGTGTTTCTTGTACCCCCGTATTAGACAAATCATGATTGTTATATCCTCTACACCTAATAATTTATCGGCACTAACATATACTATTGCCGTGGAACAGAAAGCCACGTCCAAGTGGACGGCAAAAGTTTTGGGGGCATTTGCGGCAGAGGGGAATACACGAGAGGAAGCACTGAAGCATTTGAAACAACGGTTGACAGAACAACTTGCATCAGTGGAAATCCTTCAAATGGAAATACATGTTCCTAAGCCAGAGAATCCCCTACTGGCATTGGCAGGCAAATATAAAAATGACCCGGATTTTGATGAAATGGTCGTAGCAATACAGGATTATCGAAGAGAAGTAGATACTACAACTAATAGTGGGGGTTATTAGCTTTGAAGAGAGTCAAATTTGATACTTTGTTGCAACAAAAGTAGTTTATCATTATTCGCTATATTATATGTGTGTACTTTCACATACTCTTCTAGATTAGGTTGCTTGCATGGATATTTCAGCTACTTTGAAGGAAGTTACAGCTTTAAGTATTGAAGAACGGATTCGCTTTGTGCAAGCAATTTTAGATAGTATTGCAGCAGAGCAAGCCTATCCTGATTTTACAGAAGCGCAAAAACGAGAACTTGACCGTCGAATTGCTGATTATGAAGCTAATCCTGATAATGTATTGACATGGGAAGAAGTTAAAGCCTCAATTAAGAAACGGCAATGAACTACGTGCTAGTATTTCGTCCAGAAGTTATCGAAGAACTGGATGAAGCCTATAATTGGTATGAAAGTCAGCAACAGGGACTAGGTGATGAGTTTTTGGACTATGTGGATGGGATGCTGAATCGAATTTGTCAGCAACCTGAATCCTACGCTGCTGTATACCAAGATGTTAGACGAGCAGTACTACGACGCTTTCCCTACGTTGTCAGCTACCGAATTGTATCTAGCAGGGTGGTAGTAACAGGTGTTTTTCACGGACGAAGAGACCCTAAAGTCTGGTTAAAACGAACCTAAAAAGACGCGAAATTACCCTAGCCCTAAAAGGGCGGCTGCGCCAACAAGAACCCCTTACGGGAAACACGTCTCTACATTCGTGTTACAGCATTTTTTCCAGAAATTGTTTAGCGTGATCGCCACCGAATTCAAATCAACAC
>JANNFJ010000476.1:0-2550 GCA_031379725.1 Calothrix sp. OTE_75_metabat_31 | reverse complement strand
CAGCACACAAATCCCACCAGTAAGTTTTGGGAGGAATAACCGCAGGTGACAACAAAGAAGGTTCTATCTGAACATCCGAGTCGGTCAATTTGCCAGCGTCAGGACTACCAATAAAGTAACGAGTGATGGTTTCTCCTTTAGGGATGCTGTTGAGAATTTCTAGTTTATGAGGTTCCCCCAAACCTGCAATCTCGGCTTTGATTTCCTCTCTATCTACCACTTCAGCAATAATTGGTAAATTGGCTTTGATAATTCGCCGCATTTCCTTGGTAATTTTGGACAAATTATCGGGAGTAAAGCTGACAGGACTGTCAAAATCGTAGTAAAAGCCTGTTTCCGTCACCGGGCCTATCGCAACTTTTGTCCCCGGATACAGCTTTTGCACTGCCATCGCCATAATATGGGCAATTGTGTGGCGAATTAGAGCTAGTTTCTGGCTATCCTGTTGGTTTGAGCTTTGATTGGACTGGATTAGGGAACTGACCATATTGCTATACAATGAGAATCATTTTCATTGTAGCGTTAAAATAGTTTTTTGATATGGTCTTCATGAAAATGCAGTATAAGCTGGGTAGGGATGTATTATTCACTACAGTAGTGCGGTATGCTCATGGTAATACTATTATGCAGTATAAAGGAAGCAAGGATTTTTGATTAATGCTCTGGCGATCGCTAACCGTTGGCTTTGTCCTCCAGATAATTTTACTCTGCGATCGCCAATTACGGTGTCGTAACCATTGAAAAGTTCGCTGATAAATTCGTGAGCATTGATATTAGAAGCGGTTCGGCATAGCTCTAGAATCTAAATATTAGTATTAAAGTAATAGAAATGCCTAAAATCCAACTTTCTGACTTAGAGACAGGACAAACAGCAGTGGTTTTTGAGTTATTAGCCGACCCTAGTTTACAGCAGCGTTTATTAGCTTTAGGTTTTCGCAAAGGGAAGCAAATACAAATGCTGCGGAAAGCTTGGTTAAAAGGCCCACTACATATCCGTATTGGAACAACAGAAGTTATGGTGCGTCGTCGAGATGCTGCTTTAATTTACGTAACGCAAGATTAATTCAAACTCCAAATATTTATATAATTTAATATAATTATATATAATTAAACATAAATTTTAAATGACTCATTGCAATCCTTCACCTACATATACAGAAAATTCGGACACCGAACTTAAGCAAATTGCTGTGTTAGGAATGCCAAACACTGGCAAATCTACATTTTTTAATCGGTTTACAGGTGCCCAGGCTAGTATTGGAAATTGGCCTGGTATTACAGTTGATTTGATGATGGCACAGGTGAATTTAGATGAGCAAGCAGTCCAGGTAGTAGATTTACCGGGAATTTATGATTTGCGTGGTTTTTCCGAAGACGAAGCTGTAGTGCAAAAGTTTTTAGAAACCACGGCAGTTCATCTCGTTATCATTATCCTCAACTCCACTCAAATTGAGCGTCAAATTAGTTTAGTATTACAAATTCAAAGCTTAGGATTACCATGTGTATTACTGTTAAATATGGCAGATGAAGCACCGAGTTTTGGGGTTAGTATTAACTATGAAAAACTTAGTGCCGATTTACAAATACCTGTAATCCCAATCAGCGCTAAATATGGGAAAGGTTGCGAGCAAGCATACCAAGTAATTACAGAATTTTTACAGCAACAGAATCAATCTATAACTGTTGGTAAACTTGAAGAAAAACTAGCTTCTGAAGCTGATATAGTCATCAAAATGGAGTCTTTATTAAAAGCCGCAGTCACTATTAATGAAGAAATTTCCGAAAATTTGACAACTCGTCTAGATAAAATTTTTCTCCATCCGATTTTTGGCTTACCGATATTCTTCGGAACCATGTTCTTAATATTTCAAGTTATCTATGCTTTGGGCATACCCTTACAAGATTTATTAGCAGATGGACTTGGTTGGTTCAAAGATAATGCATTAGAACCGCTGTTAAGTTATTTACCTTGGCTAGGGACATTTTGGCATAATTTTATTGTTGAAGGTATTTACGAAGGAATTGGAACAGTTGCTGCATTTATTCCCGTTATTTTCCTATTTTTTATCTGCATGGGAATAGTTGAAGATAGCGGTTATTTATCGCGTTCGGCTTTCCTGATGGATGCATTAATGGAAAGATTGGGTTTAGATGGACGTTCGTTTGTCATGTCCTTAATGGGATTTGGGTGTAACGTACCTGCAATCATGGGGTTAAGGGTAATGCGATCGCCTGCTTTACGAATGTTATCAATGTTAGTAATTCCCTTTTCTTTATGTTCTGCGAGGTTGAATGTATTTATTTTCATGACGACGGCATTATTTTCACCTCAACAAGCACCTATCGTTTTATTTAGTTTATATATATTTAGCTTTGCGGCGGCAATTTTAACCGCAGCTTTATTTAAGGGGATGTTTCCCAATAACGAAGCAATGGTTTTAGAATTACCCCCTTATCGCTTCCCAACAATTAAACAAATGATAACGCGGGCTTGGAACGAAGCGACACATTTTTTATTTTGGTCGCGGAGATTTATTATTTTTGGGGTAG
>JANNFJ010000446.1:0-3000 GCA_031379725.1 Calothrix sp. OTE_75_metabat_31 | reverse complement strand
AGCTGGAAAAATAGCGTTTGAAAATGGACAATATCGAGAAGCTGTTGAAAATTTAGAAAAAGCTAGTGCGCTATTAGTACCCAATAGTCGTCTGGGTGGTGAGGTGCAAATTTGGTTAGCGACAGCATACGAAGCAGCTGGACGAAATGAAGACGCTTTAGCGATATGCGAACAACTCAAACGTCATCCATTCCCAGAAACCAATCAACAAGCACGACGGTTGGAGTATATTTGGAAAGCTCCCAAGCTCAACCGTCCCAAGGAATGGATGACAGAGATACCCGATTTGGGTGCAGTATCGGGCAATGATAATAAAGTTAAATTCGTTGCCAATACCAGTAAATCGGGCAACGGACAAAAAACCCCCGAACCGGAGTATGTTGACCTTAGCCAAGTCAATACTCAAGATAATCGCTTTATTGTGCTTTCATTAATTGTGGTAGGGTTAACGCTTTCCTATTTAGCTTGGTTAAGTTTTCAGTGAATCGCAGCTGTAGAGGCGAATCGGGAAGCGAAAATTGTAGGAGATTTTATCGCTGTGAATTTTTTGGTTAGAGTGTTCCAAAAAATGAATGATCCCGCTTGATAACCATCGGCTACGATAAGTTTTGAGATGCTTCCTGCGTCAGCATGACAGTCTGGGCACTTTTTTACTTGGAATACTCTTATGAGAAAAAGCATAAAGCGACGAATGCGGATTGTTTGGTTAGTTGCGATCGCATCCCTACTTCTCTCTGGATGCATTAAATATGACGTTGGTACTAACTTCGATAATACAAACAGTGGGGAAATAGTTCAGCATATTCGCTTAGACGATAAATTAACAAGTTTTAGCGGCGACTCAGTATATGAGTGGTTGAATAGTATTGAACGTCGCACCCGCAAGCTTGAAGGAAAAGTGCGTCGGATTTCCCGTGAAGAAATAATTGTGACAATTCCCTTCAGTAATGGGATGGAATTGCAGGGGAAATTTAACGATTTTTTCAATCCGAATGGTTCCTCGAAGGGTAAAGCATCTGTCAGTGAAGCAGAATCATTACCCAAAATCGAATCGAACTTACTGCTGTTTCAAAACAACTTTTTGCTAGTAGTACGGAATCGGCTGATTTACGATTTAGATTTGCGATCGCTTGCCCTCATCTCGAACAACGGTAACGTTCTTGCGAATGCTGGCTCGATTCTAGATTTGGATTTTAGCTTAAAAACTCCTTGGGGTGCAAAGAATATCCAACAAAAAACCGAAACTGCTGTTTTACCCGAATCTAACGACAAACAACTGACTTGGCATCTCCACCCCGGTGAACTCAACCACATCGAAGTTGTATTTTGGCTTCCTAGTCCCCTGGGTATTGGTGGACTGATAATTATATTGTTTGTTTGGGGCGGGCTTTATCTACGTTATAATTTCATGCCCGACCCCAGTCTAGTAGGGAGTAGGGAGTAGAGGGGATGGGGACAAGGGGATAAGGGGGACAAGGGGATAAGGGGGACAAGGGGGACAAGGGGGACAAGGGGGAAATATATCTTCTTAATCTTCTTAATCTTCCTGTCTCCCCTATCTCCCCTATCTCCCCTATCTCCCCTATCTCCCCTATCTCCCCTGTCTTCCCTATCTCCCCTATCTCCCCTATCTCCCCTGTCTCCTCCTACCCCCTACACCCCTCATTAAGGCGATAAACGCTTAATTTCCCAATCAGCATTATTATCATTACGGCTGTAATATAAGCGGTCGTGGAGACGACTGGGGCGACCTTGCCAAAATTCGATTTCGGTGGGGATAACTCGCAATCCTCCCCAATGCGGGGGACGAGGAACATCTCCAGAAGCATATTCGAGAGTCAGTTCCTCGTAACGCTTTTCTAAAACTTCACGGGATGCGATCGCTTGGCTTTGGTTCGATGTCCAAGCGCCCAAACGACTATTCAAAGGACGACTGTAAAAATACTCATCAGATTCGTTTTCTGATACCTTTTCGACCCTTCCACAAACCCGTACTTGACGTTCGAGTTCAGCCCACCAAAATACTAATGCAGCTTGGGGATTCTCGGCTAATTCTTGTCCTTTTTGACTCATGTAATTGGTATAAAAAACAAAGCCCCGCTCATCAAAGTTTTTTAAAAGTACAATTCGTGCTGATGGTTTACCATCAGGTGTAGTAGTAGCAAGCGTCATCGCATTCGGTTCTGGAAGTTGTGATGACAGCGACTGGTCGAACCATTTTTTAAACTGTATAAAAGGATTGAAGTCAATTTCGGCTTCGCTCAAACCTTGCAAAGTGTAATCCCGACGGAGGTCGGCTATAGTCTTATCCATATATATAACTCTCAAAAAATCCTGCTAGTTCAAGATAATAGTTTACGCAAAGCCAATTAACTTGAAAATGCCTAAAATCAGCCTTATGCGAGATTAGAACCGATGCGACGACGTTCAGCTTCTTTTGAAAATCTATTATTTTATGGTTTAAGCGGTCCTATTATCGCTCTCAATGCTTGGGTACTATCGCTACTGTTTAGCTATTTTCAGCATCCTATTACCATCTTGAGTTTCGCCGCAATTTTGGCATTTTTACTCAATTACCCGGTGAAATTTTTTGAAAGGGTACATCTGAGTCGTACCCAAGCGGTAATTATTGTTTTGCTAGTAACTTTGATGGTGTTTGTGATTTTGGGTGTGACGCTTGTACCGATATTAATTGACCAAACTACGCAGTTGTCAAACAAAATCCCCGATTGGTTAACCGCAAGTCAGTCGAACCTTCAACAACTAGAGGCATTGGCAAGAAAACGACGTTTGCCATTAGATTTAGGCGTTCTTAGCCAGCAAATTAACGACAATATCCAGATTTATATCCAGAGTTTAGTCCAACAGCTACCTTCAGGTGCAGTTGGGTTTGCGGGTTCGTTGTTGTCGGGAATACTTAACTTTGTGTTAATTATCGTGCTGGCATTTTACATGCTTTTATATGGCTCGCGCGTTTGGACTGGGTTGGTAAATCTTTTG
>JANNFJ010000445.1:0-5349 GCA_031379725.1 Calothrix sp. OTE_75_metabat_31 | reverse complement strand
CCCTCCCCGCGCTTCGTGGAGGGGATTAAGGGGTGGGGTAAAATGACTGTGGGGTAAGCGTTTTAGCTTAAGTTGACACCAATGTATATTATCGTGCCCCTACATCCCTAATTTACCCTTCAACACATCTGATACATCCTGGTTGAGTAACATCTCTCTGGCTAATTCAAGATTATTAGTTGTATTAGGTAGAAGTTGATTTCGTTGCTGTAACGAAGCAGCAAATTGATTGTAAAGTTCCGGATTCATCGCCAAGGAAAAAGCTAGTTCCTGTCCCACCTCTTTCAATCGGTTGGGTAATTCGGTTTCTGGAACTTGTAACAACTGTGCCAAAGATGTTTGAATAGCATTTTCGGATTCAGAATCGAATAAATGAGCAAAAGTATCGAGTCTACCGGTATCTATCGATGGCAGTTGTTGCAATGCAAACGCTGGTGCCATCACCGCATTGGTATTACCGGGTAGCGGTGCAGCAAGAACTTTCTCGGCATTCACAATACCCGCACCAAATTTATTGGGTTTCCATGTCGGGAATTTTTCACAACTATCGCGGAGAATTTGGTTAAATATAAAAGGAATTTTTTCAGCACCATAACGTGCAACCAATTCGTCACGTCCGTGATATGACAACCATAATGCAGCAACACCCGCAACTATGGGAGCAGAGAAAGATGTACCATTACCTTGAAGAATATCATATGTAATTTTATTTCCTTGCTTCTGGGTTTTCGCATACCAAACCGACTCACCCGGTGCAGTTACATCGACTTGTTTTCCCCGTGATGAACCCTCCCAAATTTCGCGTCGGATATTACTGCCTGTGACTGCAATTACTTCGTCATAGGCAGCAGGCCATACTACGTAGGGGATAAATGTGCCCGATGCGGCGACAATAATAACGCCGCGTTTTTGAGCGTAAATGATAGCACTCCGTAACCGTTGGTTGAAGAAAGCAGTGCCCAAACTGATGGAAAGGATATGAACCCCACGGTCTGCTGCATATTCAATCCCGGCAGCAAGATTCAAAATACTAAGTAATGCTACAGACAAAGAAATGCGGATAGGTAGTAATTTTGCGCCAGGTGCAACCCCCGTTACAGCCTTCCCACTTGGATAATTAGCTTGTGGACCCCTTGGGCTAATAGCAACACTCGCAGTTGATGTACCGTGACCGGGATTATTGATTAATTCAGTCGGAGATATTTCGAGTTCGTCTCTTGCATCCGAGTCATTTTTGAGAAAATCGTAACCATCCGAAACAAGTAAGTTGGAAATAATTTCCGGGTGTTCAGTGTAGCCTGTGTCTGGATGTCCAATAATTATGCCATTTCCCGGTAATTTATTAGGGTCGGGAAAAAACCGCGACCAGGTTTCAAATACTCGAATTTGCTTGAGACTCCAATCGACATCATTACTTTGTGTATCAATATCGGTAGCTTGTTGGATTGGTTCTTTGCCCAGTAAAGGGACAGCAAATAAGGGTTGTGCATCTATAACACCCGATTGTCCGAGCAGATGGTAAGATTTATCCCAAGCATCTTTTATAGACAAAGCATCTTCACGCTGCGTGACTTCAAACTCAGTAAAATTGTCCCCAACGGGTTTAACTTCCCAATCTACACCTAATCCTTGGGTGACAATTTCCGATACTCTGCCTTCAAGTCCCGGCATTACCATTTGCAGAAAAAAACCCTCGAATTTAGGAGTGAGTTGATTTTGGTTGTGGGGACTAATATGCATCTTGGGTTCAGCTTTGTTAATAATAGTAAATAAATTTAGACAGTTCGGACTTCCCGTAGGGTAGCGCAACTACGAGCTTAATTTCCAGACTTTACATTTTGTTACATAATTTGATGATTATCAATTTGTGATGTTGTATTGTAAGCTAGATGTAATTACTCGCCAGTTTGAGAAGTGATGAAAATACTGGTAGTCGAAGATGACAAATTAGTAGCACAAACTCTAGTTAGCGTTCTCAATAACCACAACTATACTGTCGAAGTTGCCAACGATGGTCGTGCAGGTTGGGAGTTAATCGAAACATTCGACTACGACTTAATAATTCTTGATGTAATTTTGCCCCTCGTTGATGGTATAAGTCTGTGCCGTCAGGTTCGATCGCAGGGTCTGAAAATGCCGATTTTGCTACTCACCGGATGCGATCGCATTCACGATAAAGCAGTAGGATTGGATGCAGGCGCGGACGATTATTTAGTTAAACCGTTTGAAGTGGAAGAACTTGTCGCCCGTATCCGGGCTTTATTGCGACGCAATACATCCAGTTTGGAACCAGTATTAGAATGGGGACAGTTACGGCTAGAACCAGTTAGTTGTGAAGTTAGTTATGGCGAACAAGCATTAAGCTTAACTCCCAAGGAATACGCTTTAGTCGAACTGTTTTTGCGAAACAGTCGTCGAGTATTTAGCTGTAATGCAATTTTAGAGCATCTTTGGTGTTATGAAGATACACCAGGCGAAGAAGCAGTTCGGACTCATATTAAAGGTTTACGACATAAGTTAAAAGCCGTTGGTGCAGCACATAATTTTATTGAAACTGTTTATGGGATTGGTTATAGGTTAAAAGCAATCGATAAAAATTATCAAGAAGGTAAGACTCCAGCTAATCAACAGTCATCAACAATACTCGGAAGTATCGGTGTAATTTGGAATCGTTTTCAAGGGAGAATATCAGAACAGGTAGCAATCATCGAACAAGCATCTTTAAGTTGTCGAAATCATAGTTTAGAACCCCAGCAGCGTGAAAATGCAAGTAGGGAGGCACATACTTTAGCAGGGTCGTTAGGTACTTTCGGTTTTCCAGAAGGTTCTAAGTTAGCCCGTGAAATTGAACGACTATTAAAAAGTCAATACCAGCTAGAAGATAGCGAAATTAGCAAATTAGGGGAATTAGTCACAGGACTGCGCCAGCAAATAGACCAAAATTCTCCACAGCAAACACAGTCAAACGACAATCCTTTAATATTAATCGTTGATACCGACGAAGCTATTACCCAAGAACTCGAACGTACAGCAGTTAATTTGGGATTGCGAATTACAGTCGCAGAAAATATCCAAGTTGCCCAAAACAAGCTTTATCAAGAACATCCCCAAATTGTCCTACTTGATCCAAATATTACAGTCAATCATCAAGACAGCTTTGATTTACTCGCACAATTAAAAGCACGCAAACCTCCAGTACCAGTAATTGCCTTCACCACTCAAACCGATTTGAACAACCGCTTGGAAATAGCGCGTCACGGTGCAAGTACATTTTTACCAAAAAACACACCCATTGGGCAAGTATTAGAAACAATTCAACAAGTATTACTTACCGAAGATAACGCTTTATCAAAAATACTTGTTGTTGATGACGACCCGAAAATATTAGCACTATTACAAACATTATTACATCCTTGGGGTTTGAAGGTGATTACGTTGGGGAACCCCCATTATTTCTGGGATAAATTAGAAAAAGTTCAGCCAGATTTACTCATTTTAGATGTGGAAATGCCAGATATTAGCGGTATCGAAATTTGCCAAGTAGTGCGAAATGACCCTAAATGGAGTGAATTACCGATATTGTTCCTCACTGTTCACAACGATGCAGAAACCATTAATCAAGTATTTGCATCGGGTGCAGATGACTTTGTGACTAAACCAATCATTGGGCCGGAGTTAGTTACACGCATCATCAACCGTTTGGAGAGAGTGAAATTACAGCAAAAAATTCTCCAGAAAAAGCAAAGTAAAGCTAATATATCGGAAAATAAAATTACAGAACTGCAAAATCAATTACGCAACAAGCAAAACTTAACGGTAGAAGCATTATTTGCTGGTATTGTGAATATCGCCGATGACGCAATTATTACCATTGACAGCAATCACTGTATAACTTTATTTAATGAAGGTGCAGAAAATATTTTCGGGTATATAGCATCTGAAGTATTAGGAAAACCCCTCGATTTACTACTGCCATCGAGGTATAGCCAAGCAAATGGGGAGTACCTGCTGGATTTTGGGAAATCATCAAAAAAAGCCAGACGTATGGGAGAAAGACGGGAAATCTATGGGTGTAGGAAAGATGGAACTGAATTTCCTGCTGAAGCATCGATATCGAGATTAGATGCTGGCAATGAGATAGTTTGTTTACAAGATATTAGCGAAAGAAAAGAAATTGAAAGGATGAAAGATGAATTTATCTCTGTTATGAGTCAAGAACTTCGCACCCCGTTAACTTCTATACATGGTTCTTTAGGAATGTTAGCAAGTGGTTTAGTTGAAGCTGATAGCGACAGAGGTAAACGTCTATTGCAAATTGCAGCCGACAGTACCGAACGTTTGGTAAAGTTAATAAATGACATCCTCAATATTGATATTGAACGCATCGAATCGGGTAAAGTCAACGTGGAAAAACAAACCTGTAATGTTGAGGAGTTGATTAATAATGACAAAACGCATTCTAGTAGTTGACAACGAAGAATATATCCAAGAAGTTGCCAAAATCTGCCTGGAGACAGTAGCTAAATGGGAAGTTTTGACAGCGGGTTCCGGTGAAGAAGGAATAAATAAAGCCGCAACCTATCAACCTGATGCAATATTATTAGATGTAATGATGCCAGATATGGATGGAATTGCCACATTTGAAAAATTGAAAGTAAATACTAAAACCTCAGATATTCCAGTCATATTATTAACAGCCAAAATCCAAGCATCCGACCGTCATTGTTACTGGGAATTAGGAATTAAAGAAGTAATCGGCAAACCCTTTAATCCTTTAGAATTAGCCAATCAAATTGCAACCGCTTTAGGTTGGGATCCATGAATTTATTTTTAAAATATAACAGGCGATTTTTCTGATATGACAGGCAGGATGCCTATCCTACGGGATTTCGATATTTTTCACTTTTCCCTTAGACCTGTCAAGATAGGTTAAAATATTAAACCTCATATAACCCTGTCTCAAAAGCCCTCCCTAACCTCATCACTCTGCGTTCTTTGTGACTCTGTGGTGAAATAGAATATTTATATTATACCCCCCTTCCCCATGAAAAAACGAGTTACCCTTACCTTTCCCAAACGTGCAGTCCAAATGCCAGTTACCTACCGACTAGCAAAAGACTTCAACGTAGCTGCCAATATAATCCGTGCCGCTGTAGCACCCAATCAAATCGGAAAATTAGTAGTCGAACTACTAGGAGACATCGACCAGGTAGACGCAGCAATCGACTGGATGCGATCGCAACATATCAGCGTATCCCTCTCCTTGGGTGAAATCACCGTCGATGCGGATTCGTGCGTCGATTGCGGGTTATGTACCGGAGTTTGTCCCACCGAGGCACTAACCTTAAA
>JANNFJ010000367.1:0-5392 GCA_031379725.1 Calothrix sp. OTE_75_metabat_31 | reverse complement strand
CTGCGTGGCGGCGCCGCGCAGGCCAAGGCGGTCGACTGGTTGCTCAAAGGAAAGACCAACCGAAGTTTGTCCTGCTAGGTTGTAGACTTCATCTGGCTCAATTTTGGTAAGTACCTGCAAAACGCTGCGAAAGTCATTGAGGGCAACTGATTCTAGCTTGACTTGTTCGCGAATACCCAGGCGAACTAAGTTGTTAAATGACGATACTTGGGCATCTCGTGAAGTACCGCAAACTTTATAGCCGTTATTTAGCAGTAGCTGCGCTAAGTAGGCTCCATCTTGACCAGATACACCACAAATCAGGGCTGTTTTCATAATTAGCTTGGTTGATTACTCAACATATACGATATTTCATTTATATAGTGCCCAAGCTGGTACTTATAATGCTATAAGATTAGTCAGGCGATTATAAATGATAAAAATTCCTCAAGTTTTATTATTGATAAGCTCTTGAATCGCTAATTTTTTTCCTCTTTCAAATGCTAGATGAAAACGATGCTCTCTTGAATTTATTTGCCATAACTTACAATATTTCAACAATCTCCTAAATAAGGAAGGCTTTGATAAATTTGGAACTTTACCCCGGAAAGATTCCATAATTGGACTTGAATAACCATTAGCTTCAGCAAGTTTAAGCAAATACTCTTCTGTCAATCGACCACTTGGCATCAAGTGAATTAACTTCATCTTTGTAAATTGACCTGTACCTAAACCAATGTCACAAGAAGTAAATGCTAAATCTAAATCTCCACAACTAATCAAGTTTTTTCCTTTTCTATCAAGAGCTACTCTTTTGGGGTCATTTTGTAATAAATCTATATATTTTTCAGCTACAGTTTTTCGGACGCATATTCCGGCACCACAAGGTACTGTTTCATAGCAATATAAAAGGTTAGACCATTTGTCTTGGTCAAATTCCCGGATGGCTAACATCCACCAATAAACTTTTGTCCATTCTGAGGGCTGTTCTTCAAATTCAGGTCTGATTTGCCCACCCCAAGCACCAATGAATGGGTAATCAATACTAACTTGTAAAGCTAATTCGAGATAATCTAAATCCAAAACATTATCATCATCAACAAAAACGATTGTTTCGCCTTTTGCTTCTTTAATCCCCCGTAATCGAGCCGGAGTTAAACCTAATTGTTCTTCTCGAATATGACGCGATTGAGAATGCCAGCTTAAGTTAATTTCTGTAGAAAGAAGTTTTTCACTGGCATTATCAACTAATAAGAGTTCCCATTTCTCTAATGATAAAGTTTGAGATTCTAATGCCTTCAAAACTTTATCAAGGTAATCGCGTCGAGGATTGTGGGCACAAATAATGACACTTAAATTTGGTTTCATAGCAAAAGCAATGATTTATTTTGTCAATATCAGGAAAGTTAACCGTCTTCTCACATATCTAGTGGGATGTCTGAGCAGTGTCTCTGATTTTTAGGAAATCGAAAAAGTCAAACCACCATTGTGCAATGGCTTCAGGATCTGATAATAGCGTTGCGAAAAAATGGATTCGAGCTAAGAATTACTTATCCATGTAGGATCTAACCATTTTGCTCGCTTGATCCATACAAGCGTATCTACATATCCCGCAATCATCCAATTACCGCTTGCAAGTGCTTCACCAACGAAACGAGTTACCCCTTCAAAATAAATATTACTAAAATCATGGAAAGCTATAATTGCATCTTCTGCAAGGAATTTTTCTAAACTTTCAAAATCCCTTTTGACTGCAGTATAACTATGGTCGCCATCAATAAAGACAAAGTTTAAAGGCACTTGAAAGTCATCTGCGTCTATTTCTTCACTTCTTTTTCTAACTTGAGTAATTTGTTGCTTCACTCCATTCGTATTTTTCTGAAATTCAGTAAAAGTATCTAATTCACCTTCGGGCATCGTCTCATTTTGCCACGTATCCACACAAAATAAATGACCATCTACCTTTTTTAAACCTGCGGCAATATAGCAGCTAGATGCACCTAAATGAGAGCCAATTTCAAGCGCTACTGCACCTTGAGAACAGTTTGAAGCTAGCTCATATAGTGCTTTTAATTCACGAATGTTTGTATATGTAAATATTTCATGAGTTTTAGGAACGCCAGCTTCCTGTAAAAGTTTTTTCCATTTTAACTCTTCTAATATTGTCGATACATATACTATTACTCGACTTCTATAGCTATCTGCCTTTTGTTTGAAAGTATCAAACTTAAAACTGTTTTTGATTTCATTCATTCTATTTTGATTCATTGTATTCATCGATACGTATTCCTTTAATAATTGACTATGATTTTTTTACTTAACAATAGATTCAATTGCCTTTGAGTTATATGTGTATTTTTTTGCGGATGCAACACATACTTTATTTTGTCCTCTTGATATAAAATATTTTTCGGCAGTATTTGCTATTTACTCTGTGTAAGTTACTAACCAATGTAAAATATTGTACTCTAAATTCTGAAATTTGATCTTAATTTAGCTCCTGAACAATAAAATGTAATCTTTGTGTATTTACAATTTTTTGAGTTTATGTTTATTATTTTTACTGCATATTTTTCATCATTGGATTAAATAATTAACATTTTCTGTATGTAAAGTAGATATAGGTACAATATAGCCATGATCTTTATTATGTGGGAAGCTTCTACCTAATGTGGGAGATTCATGAACCTCAAATATTATTACCTCTTTTACTTCATCAAATGTTTCTGTATTGTGACTACCAACCCAAATAGTTATTAAGTACTGCCCTGGAATAAGTGGTGGTAGATAGATAGATACATTCACAAGTTTTTCCTGCTCCGTATCTGTTAAAAAACCTTCATGTTGGGGAATTGCCTGCATTATACCTACACCAGTAGGATCTAGAATATCGACTGCTAAGAATGCTGGTTTATGTTTTGATATAGATTTAAGAGAAATCTTTAAATCTAGCAAAAGGTTTGGTTGTTCACCTTCCAAATTTGACTTGATTTGAGTAATTACTAAACTATTACCTTTCTGGCTTGACAGTCTTGTCCATTCCTTGCTTTGCCCCTGGAAACTGCGTTCTTCATAAACTGCTATGCAATTTTCTGTACTACCACTACAGATTACTTGACCTTTATTTAACACAATACCCGTTGAACATAAGGTATTAATAGCCGCCATATTGTGACTAACAAAAATAACTGTTCTTCCCTCTTTGCCCACATCCTGCATTTTACCCAAGCACTTCTTCTGAAACTGAGCATCTCCTACCGCCAATACTTCGTCAACAATCAAAATTTCTGGTTCTAAGTGCGCCGCAACTGCAAACGCTAACCGCACATACATACCCGAAGAATACCGCTTTACAGGCGTATCTAAAAACTTCTCAACCTCTGCAAACGCAACAATCTCATCAAACTTACGTTGAATTTCAAATTTGCTCATCCCCAGAATTGCACCATTGAGAAAGATATTCTCGCGTCCTGTCAACTCTGGGTGAAAACCTGTACCAACTTCTAATAAACTAGCAACTCTTCCCTTAATCCGAATGCTCCCAGAAGTAGGTTCAGTAATTCGACTTAAAACTTTTAATAATGTTGATTTTCCTGCACCGTTACGTCCAATAATACCAACCCTGTCACCTTGCTTAATCTCAAATGAAACATCATTCAGTGCCCAAAACTCGTTCTTGCCTGATTCAGCTTCCTTTTTCGGGAAATTAAAGGCATTACCTAGGGACTTCGCAGCACCAGTCATTGCTCCACTAAGTGTTTTATATTTCTCTTCTTTTTGTCCCAGAATATACTTTTTACTTAAATTCTCAACTCTAATTACAGTATCTGACATCTGCTTCACTCCTACTTCAACGACATGTTTAAACTACATCAGCAAATGTGCGTTCCATTTTGCGGAAGTACCAAATCCCGCTGACAAGTATCAGAATCACTAAGCCTACAGAGAGTGCAAAGCCTGGTAAATATATTTGCGATTCACCGCCCAAAATTGCCCACCGGAAACCATCGATAACTCCTACCATCGGGTTTAGCGAATACAGCAACCGTACTTGTTCGGAATACCGTTCAGTAATAATTTTGCTACTAAAACCGACAGGGGAGACATACAAACCGAACTGGACGATGAACGGCACGATGTAGCGAAAGTCACGATACTCAACTGTTAAAGCCGCCAGCCATAACCCCGCACCGATTGATGCAGCAAAGGCTATCAATATAAAGAATGGTAAAGTTAGAATGCGCCAGTCGGGAACGAAGTTGTAGTAAGCCATCAATCCCAGCAGTATCATACCTGAAATTAGAAAGTCTACAAAGCTGACAATCACCGCACTAGTTGGGACAATCAATCGCGGAAAGTAGACTTTAGAAAGTAGGTTGGAATTTACAACCAAACTATTGCTGCATTCACTCAAAGCACCAGAGAAGAATTGCCAAGGTAGTAACGCGGCAAACACCATAATCGGGTAAGGTGCAGTTCCTTCTGGGGGTAGCTTCGCCAAACTACCAAATACAAAAGTGAACACCACCATTGTCAAAAAGGGACGAATTAAAGCCCATGCCATCCCAATCACTGTTTGCTTATAGCGCACCAAAATATCGCGCCAAGCCAGAAAGTAGAATAGTTCCCTGTATTTCCACAGATCTCGCCAGTACTGGGTTTCAGTTCTTCCTGCCTCAATGATGAGTTCTTTACTGTTCATTCTACTTATCCATTTGTTGCATAAAGTTAGACAATGAGATTGAATTTATTGCTGATAAAATCTCCAATCTTGGAAAAGTGTTTTTGTTGTCTTCTGTTACTTGCTTCACCTCCGTAGTTATACTATCAGGACATTTACTGTATCAAACTTCTTTTTTATTCAGCTTTAAACTAATTATTAATTTCCATCAACAGGTTTAAGCAAGCGAAAATATCTTTTATACAGATGATTAGAGTAAATCGCAAAAGGTATTGTTCCCTAAATAGTTTTACTGCAAATTGCCCTTAGTGTTAGTATTTTTAATAACCTTTACTTAAAAATATTCAAGAATATTAAGTCATGTTTTTTATCTTAGTAAAAAATATTACTCTTCTAATGTAATCGGTGCATTCTACTAGCGCTGTGCCACACAAGTTTTAGTTGCTCCATAAAATTCTGTCACAAGTTTTCGGCAAATTGGCAACTATTGTAGATATCTTTAAATATGAAAAAGACTTGTTGCCTTTGTTAATCTTAGTAATTAAATCCGTTTAAATACTGATACGACTTAGTTTTAGGTTAAATAACAGATAACAAAATATTTTATAAAAATTATTAAGTTCTAATAAATTTTTGATTTTTGTCCGGATACAATTAATGAAGGTTTGTGTAAATTACGTCTATTTTTAAAATTGTTTATTGAATAATACCAATTTAATATGAAGTTGCATA
>JANNFJ010000348.1:0-14605 GCA_031379725.1 Calothrix sp. OTE_75_metabat_31 | reverse complement strand
ATTACTTTTGTGACCATTACCGATTACACCTAAAACATTCATCCGGGAAAGTTTCAGGTTATCTAACGCTCGCCTTAAAACTGAACTGTCTGTTTTATCCATTCTCACCACCAACAAAATACCGTTCGTATGGGGTATGAGCAAGCTGGCGTCAGCTAGTCCCACTAATTGAGGAGCATCATAAATTACTAAATCAAAAGACTTTTCAAACTCGGACATTAATAACTTCATCTTATCAGACGAGAGTAATTTGGTGGGGTCGGGTGGTATTGGACCGGAGGTAATCGTAGATAACTGATTCATCGAAGGTACTTGACGAAGTACCTCATGTATGGGTAAATTTGTCGAAATTAAATTACTTAATCCCCACAAATTATTTAAATTTGACAGCATATGAATTTGAGGCTGTCGCAAATCGGCATCGACTAATAGTACGCGCTGTCCCATTGTTGTGGCAATCTGGGCTAAATTAAACGCAACAGTTGATTTGCCGTCAGCAGACATTGCCGAACTAATAACGATAGAACGAACAGGTCGATCCGAACTGAGGAACTGGATATTTGTATACAGTACTCGTAAAGCTTCGATAAATTCGACAGAATAACTATGGTAAGTAAGATTAGGTGCAATTGCTAAACCAGAAACACCCTGACGCAACAAATTTGTTAATCCTACTGCTGGAACTTTTTGTTTAATAGCGTGATTGTGTTCGTGGAGTTGCTTTTCAAAAGGAATTATTCCCAGTAGCGGTAGCTTAACCCTTTCTTTGAGATCGAGGGCTGTATGATAAGTATTGTCAAGCTTTTCAATCAGCACCGCAACGCCAATTCCTGAAGCAAGACCCATAAGTAATGCCATTAGCAAACTACGCTTTGGATCTGAAGATACAGCAGTTGTCGGGTTACTTGGTGGTTGAATTAACTGCCAAGGTAATTCTGTCTGAGCTATCTGAATTTGCAGGTTTTCACGGGTAGCGAGAAAACGATTTAAGCTCTCAGTCGCAACCTGCAATCCTCGCTGCATTTCCGTGTATTGACGTGTCAGCACAGGCAACTGCTTGCGCTTTTGTTCAAGTTGTTGTTCGGCTTTGGCAAGTTGTTGATTTCGCACCTCCATAGCTTGAAGTTGAGTTGCTGCGGTTGCGGCTTTCACATTCATCGAACGCTGCGCTTCTTCACGCAATAAGGATAATAAGCTATTCCTTTTATCTTTTAATGCTTGAATGGTTGGATTTTCAGCTTGGAAACGAGATGAATTATCAGCTATCTGAGCTTCCAATTGACGGATTTGCACAATTAACTGCTGGTATATAGCCGCATCATTTAGGGCTGCTAGTTCACCATTTTTCCCCTGTAGGTTAACTAAATTGCCGCGAGCTTGAGCTAACTGTTGATCGATTTCTAACCTTTGCTCGGATAATGCGTTAATTTGAGCATTTATTTGCTGCTGCTGGGTTTCAGGGTCAACAAAATCATATTTTTGTCGGAATATCTGTAAGTTTTTCTGAATTCCATCGACTCGTCGCTGTATTGATGGTAGTTGCTCGTCAACAAACTTTATCCCTTGACGTAATTTGGTTTGTCGCTTTTCCAAACTATATTCTAAGTAATTCTTTGCCAGTGAATTAGTAATTATTTTTACTTTTTCTTGATTTGGGTCTCGGTAGCGAACCTCAATAATTTTAGTCTCGCCTAACCGAAGAATAGTTAAAGAATTTACAAACTTAGTATAATCTATATCTGAATATCGATTTTGTAAGTCTTTAATAATATCTGTGACTAATTCGGGACTCTTGAGAACCTGAATTTGACTTTCATAGTCAAGACTAGATTTAGTAATGTTCTGATTGTCTTTGACTATATCGAGAGCCTTGCTATCATCATTTACTGCTTCTACTAAAAGCCGAAAACTACTTTCATACTGTTTTTTTTGGTTGAGTGACGCTAGAACATTCGTCGTAGTCACTAAGCTAGCAACTCCCACCACGATTAATACTCGTCGCCGTAAAATACCAAAAAAATCCCGAAAGCTCCAATCATCTCCCTGCCCTTCAGACCAGCTTAGAACTTCAGATTGAGGTTTTGCTGAGTCCAAGTTTCCATTCGCAGAAGTTGAGGTTTGAGAAAAATTATTCCCCATTGTTTTTTATAGATACGCGATCGCAAGCTAATTAGGATTTATCAAATTTAAAAGTACAAAAATGGTGAACTATAACAACCGTCACAATCCTCCACATCGTGAGGTCTAAGCTATGCATTAGTCCATAACTAATAGACATCTCCGAAAACCCCGGTAAGGGCGCAATGCCTTGCGCCCCTACCAGAGTTTCCGGGCGATGCATAATTAATTTCTGGAGATGTCTAATGAAATAACTTTATATTTTGATATTTAAGCCATTACATAGGGAACCATGACACAACTTAAAGTTTTGACGATTCTTTGCTCAGATTTTTTAATGATTCTTTAGATTATTATGCACTGAAACATACAAATTATGCGAGGAGTTAAAAATCAAGCTATTACGCGCATCTTAAATATCGAATAGATGCTTACAAGTTTTGTAGCCCTACCTACTTGTATTTTCACGCTTCTTTATGCTTAAGCCTTATTATTCGGCATATAGCCCCATAACTAGGACTGTAGCGAAGGAGTCCGGTCAAATAAAAGGTCATATGTAAAGAAAATGCTTGAAAGCTTATCCTCTCTTTTAGAATAAGTGTAGTTAACTAAGAGTTAATACTGATCTATGTGTATAATTTTAAGCATGTGATTTTAAAGCTAGAACCAATTTAGTCTACGCATGATGCGTTTTCTGCTTTTGCTCTAAGGTAAATATTGTGCTTTTACCTCATTGCCGCATATTTCAGTAAAAGCCGAAAATAGCTTGTATTAATTCTCAAAAGGTGTGAAAACTTCACATAGTTCAGAACGCAAGCTTTATTGAAATCGTATAAATACTGATATTTATATAAATTTTTGATAAAGTATTTAAGTAAATCTCAAACATGGTAATCTAGTTAGAAATTACATGTAGAAAAACGAATAAATATTTATTCGGAATTAAGCTTACATGTATGCCAGAAACACTAAAATTCATAATTTGACATGGTTGAAGTTCAATTTCATCGGGGTACATTGCAAATCAACAGGCAGAAATGTAGTTTTGTGTTCTAACTACAATTGAGCTTGGTTTTTAGTTAAAAAAGTAAATCAGTTTTGACAACCCCAGTCTGCGCGATCGTGAGACTAATGTGGTGAGTTTAAATTTTTAAATTTTTGTGTTGTTCCATTGGTTTAATGTGTTTAGTTTGGCTAGGTACAGTGTCTGATAACTATCTGTATGACCTTAAAAGCCTGCGGATAAATTTTTGGTGTATGTTAATTGTCAGTGTCAGTAATTGAAGTTCGCAATATAGAACTACCCTACGTTCAGCGTAGAGTGGCTTCTACCAGTTGCTGCAAAGTGACTGTGGCTCAAAAGCCAGCTTCACTTGATTTACATTTATTCAAGTAGTTTAGTTAATCTTCATTTACCTACAAATACGATGGTGTGGGTAATGCAACTCGGCTGAAAATATGAAACTTCAAGGTTGCGAAATAGAAAAATGCTCTCATGCTTTTTTCTTTATCCTTTTGCGGCAGTGCAGTATTGATAAAGCCTCTTTAGAACCTTAACCGACAAGTATTAATGGTGTCGGATTGCTGCTTTGAAAGATTGATTTAGGCATTTTGGTGGTATTGAAAACAGGATATAGTCGCCGATGAGATTGAATGAATGGATTAATCTGAAATTATTTCAGCCCGTTTCCGACCGTGCGGGAGGAAAGAGTCAGGATCGGAAAACTCAAAAAACAATTAGGTTGTCTGTAATTACGCAGTTTTTCCCTCCAGATTACGCCGCAACCGGCCAATTAATAGATGAACTAGTTAGAAATTTAGGGCTTCTAGGGATAGATGTTGAAGTTTTTACCAGTCAACCAGGATATGCGTTTGTGACTGCCGAAGCTCTGGCGGTTGAACAAGTTGGTCGGGTGAGAATTCAGCGATCGCGTACAGCTCAGTTGTGGTCGGGACGAATTCGCGGCAAAGCAATAAACGGGGTTTTATATGCTTTGCGTGCTGCATTACACCTGTTTCGGGCTAGAAATAGGAATAATGTCTTGCTTGTGACAACTGCCCCTCCGTTTTTACCCCTACTAGGGTATCTTCTGTTTCTACTGTTCAAGACTCCTTATATCTGCATCCTTTATGACCTTTATCCCGACATTGCGATCGCCCTGGGAGTGCTACCGAAACGTCATTGGTTAGCACGCTTGTGGCAAAATCTCAACCAAAAGGTTTGGCGTAATGCAAAAGGAATTGTCGTGCTGAGTCCAGCAATGAAGCGGCAGGTGTTAGCAAGTTGTCCTCTTATTGGTGACAAGGTTTCTGTAATTCATAGTTGGTCAGATCCTGACTGGATTGTACCAATTGCCAAGCAAGAAAACTGGTTTGCCTGGAAACATGGTCTAGTTACAAAGTTTACAGTGCTTTACTCCGGTAATTTGGGTCGCTGTCATGACATGGATACTATCCTTGAAGCTGCAAGAATATTGCGAGATGAGCCGATTCAATTTGTTTGTATTGGGGCTGGGGCAAAGCGTGATGACTTGATTGAGTCGGTTAAACAATTAGGGTTAAACAATTTTTTGTTTCTACCATATCAGGATAAGCATGTATTGCCTTACTCTTTGACCGCTTGCGATTTATCTCTTGTGACTGTGGATGAACGCACAGAAAATTTAGTTACCCCTAGCAAGCTATACTCTGCTCTGGCATCGGAGAAACCGATTGCAGCAATTTGTTGCCAAGATTCATACTTGAGAGAGTTGATTAGTGAAGCTGACTGCGGTAATTCATTCGAGAATGGAGATAGTAATGGTTTGGCTCAGTTTATTCGCTTGCTGAGTCGAGATGCCCAATTAGCAGAACGGATGGGAAAATCCGGCCGTCAATATTTGCGATCGCATTTCACACCCAAAATCATCTCTAAGCAGTATCTGGATGTTTTGCGTCGAGCAGTATTATCGCAAGATGTACGAACTATGTCTAAAAGCACTATTGAATAAATTCACAAAAGGAGAAATTATTGTCACTAAGATATCGGAACAATAGTTAGTTATGGTTTGAAATAACGACGAGCAATATTAACAAACTTTTTCTATAGATGGTTTAATGGCAAGGATTAACTAACTTTATGCAATTTTAATCGATAATCTAAATTTATGTAAATTATAGTAGCAGAATGTTACACAAACATTAGATTGTTATATGATGTAAAGGTAAATTATACTAAATATTCAAACCGAATAAATAGTTAATTATTAAATTGAATATTTACAAAATTGAATAGTTAGTTATTAGTTAGTTATGAATTTTAGGAGATGGGCTTCGACGGTCTTTCGATCTCAGCCCCTCCCAACGTAACCTTCCTTTTCCACTGTATTTTTATTGACTTGGGAGGTCGAATTGCAGAGAAGGTGTGACCGAAATCGGAAACGTTCAAAACGTAGGGCTGTACATTGTCCTATTCATGGCTGCCATCTTGATGGTACGGGTCATAAATATCGACTTTTTGCCGATCGAGTCGGACAGTTAAAGGAACGAGGAATAAGTCGGCGTAATGCATTATTACTAGTAGCAAATCAAACAGCAGTTTCCATCGAGGGAGAATGGTTAGAATCACTTTGGTGCGAAGAATGTCGAGAAACAAAATGGTATCACGTGCGTAAATCTAAAGATAATAGATACACACTTACCGTAGCACCACAAGAACTTTGGCAGCAGGTAACTGGGGTTATTAACCCTGAAGGTAATCCTTCAGTAGGGGAATTCACTCGCAGGCAATCACGGTTAGTTGGTAGTGAAGGAATCAAGGATTTTAAGTTTTTCTGTTGAACATTAATATTTATTTTTAGGGTAACTAATAAACTATGTCTTTAAAGCATCTTAAGGAAAAAATTGCAACCAAACAAGCCAAAATTGGAATTATTGGTCTAGGGTATGTGGGATTACCAATCTTAGTGGCCTTTGCCAAAAAATCTTTTAAAGTTGTGGGATTTGATGTTGATGAACACAAGATAGCCCAAATTCAAGCTGGGAAATCTTACATTAAGCACATTGCTTCTGCTCATTTGCAAAACGAATTAATTGATGTCACCAGCGATATGAGTCGTTTGGGGGAAGTAGATGCAGTTATTATTTGCGTTCCCACCCCACTCAATACCCACCGAGAACCGGATCTAACTTATGTAGTGGAGACAACGTATGCGATCGCACGTTCTTTGACAATTGGACAGTTGGTAATTTTGGAAAGTACAACCTACCCAGGAACCACGCAAGAAGTAGTGTTACCCATTCTCGAAGGCACCGGTTTAACGGTTGGTTCTGACTTTGGACTTGCTTACTCTCCAGAAAGGGAAGACCCCGCCAATAAAGATTATTCGCTGGAAAATGTGCCCAAAGTTGTAGGTGGAACCACATTGACTTGTAGAGAACTCGCTCAAAGTCTATACGAACAAATTATAGTTAAAACCGTTCCCGTTTCTTCAACTCAAGCCGCAGAAGCTACAAAAATTCTTGAGAATATCTACCGTGCTGTCAACATTGCCTTGGTAAATGAATTAAAGATTTTATTCCAAAAAATGGACATCGATATTTGGGAGGTAATTGATGCTGCCAAAACCAAGCCATTTGGTTTTCATGCTTTTTATCCCGGCCCGGGATGGGGAGGACATTGCATTCCCATCGACCCATTTTATCTGACATGGAAAGCTAGAGAATATGACGTATCTTTACGATTTATTGAGCTAGCAGGTGAGGTTAATACTTTAATGCCGAACTATGTAGTAGATAAAATTGCTTCTGCTTTGAACAGTCATAATAAACCTTTGAATAACTCCCGTCTCCTAATACTAGGAGTTGCCTATAAGAAAAATATAGACGACCAGCGAGAAAGTCCTTCTTTAAAAATCATTCAACTCTTAAAGCAGCAAGGGGCACATATAGAGTATCACGACCCCTTTGCTCCAACCTGTTCAAACCATCGGCATTATCCAGAAATCAACTTGACTTCTATCGCTTTAACCAAGGAAAATTTAGATAGATTTGATGCTGTGATTATAGCCACAGACCACGACCAGGTTGATTATAAATTGGTGTCAGAGTATTCCGATTTGATTATTGATACACGTAATATTTTGGCAGCAAAAGGGTTAAAGACAGCAAATACTGTCATCGCTTAAGGATGTTTGTTTTGTATGGTGGATCGGATGAGGAATATAGCTGTAATTGGCTGTGGATATTGGGGTAAAAATTTAGTTAGGGAGTTTGCTCAATTAGGAATACTACGGGTAATTTGCGATGCTTCTTTAGAAACTCTCAAAGACTTACAAAGCAAATACAACGTTGAGGCAGTTTCTGACTTCCAGCAAGTCTTGGAAATGACGGATGTAGAAGCAGTGGTAATTGCAACCCCAGCCCCAACCCATGCAAATTTAGCTATCCAAGCACTAGCGGCAGAAAAAGACGTATTTGTTGAAAAACCTCTAGCTTTGACATTAGAAGATGCAATCCAAATGGAAGCTGCGGTAAAAAAAAGCGATCGCATCCTCATGGTGGGGCATTTATTAGAATATCATCCAGCTTTGGTTAAGCTTCGTACCCTTGTAGCAGGGGACAAAATCGGGAAACTGCGATATCTTTACTCGAATCGCTTGAGTTTTGGCAAAGTTAGAACCGAAGAGAATGTATTGTGGAGTTTTGCACCCCATGATATATGCTCTATTTTGGGCTTTGTTGGCAAACTTCCCATTTATGTCCAAGCAGTTGGCAGCGCTAATCTAAGCAATGTTGAAGATTTTTGTCTTGTTAATTTAGAGTTTGCTGATAACCTCAAAGCACACATTTTTACTAGCTGGTTGCATCCTTTTAAGGAACAGCGTTTAGTAATAGTAGGGGAACTGGGGACATTAGTTTTTGATGATGTTTCGGCTGATGCTAAATTGACTTTATACGACCAAAAAGCTGAGATAGAAAATGGAATCCCCGTCCTTAATCTCAACTCCAAAACAGTTATCCCGATTGATACAGCGTCCCCGCTGACGGAGGAATGCAAACATTTTGTCAATTGTATTCAAGGTCGGCAAAGTCCCCTGACTAACTTACAAAATGGTATTGATGTATTGACAGTTTTACAATCGGCTCAATTATCTTTACAATTACAGGGTAAAACTGTTTGTTTGCAGGAGGTGCAACTTGTCAAGAACTAGCTCGTCAGCAAATGATTCATTAACGAATAATTCTAATTCCGACATCGATTATTTTGTCCATGAATCAGCTTATGTTGACGCACCTTGTAGCATTGGTGCGGGCACGCAAATCTGGCATTTTTGCCACATTATGAAAGATGTAGAAATTGGCGAAAAATGTAAAATTGCCCAGAATGTATTTGTTGCTTCAGGGGTAAAAATCGGTAGAAATGTTAAAATTCAAAACAACGTTTCTGTATATGCTGGAGTCGTTTTAGAAGACGATGTTTTCTGCGGACCGAGTTGCGTCTTTACTAATATTAATACACCTCGTTCAGCTTTCCCCCGTAACACCGTCGATGATTACCTCACTACTTTAGTTAAGCAGGGAGCAACCATTGGAGCAAATGCCACCATTGTTTGCGGTCATACGATTGGACGTTATGCATTTGTTGGTGCAGGTTCCACCGTCACCAAAAATTTACCCGATTATGCCTTAGTTTACGGCAACCCTGCAAAACATGTAGGTTGGATGTGCGAATGCGGTGCGAAACTAGAAAAATTTGAAACGGCAACAAGTTGTCAAGCTTGTAATCGCAAATACGAATATTGTAGTGAAAATCAAATCCGAAGGATGGAGTAATGGTAGTAAATATCCCCCCATTTGATGCAACTTGTCAATACAAAAGTATTGCCGATGACATCGAAAAAAATATCTGTGCGGTTATGGCAGGTGGACGTTATATTATGGGTCCCCAAGTCAAAGAGTTTGAAGTTGAGTTTGCCGAATATTTGGGTTGCAACCAAGTAATTTCCTGTAATTCGGGTACAGATGCACTGCATTTGGCTTTGAGAGCGTTAAATATTGGTGCTGGGGATGAGGTAATTACTACACCTTTCACTTTTATTGCGACCACCGAAGCGATTGGTATGGTGGGAGCGACACCTGTTTTTGTTGATGTAGATTTTAATACCTACAATATCGATATTCATCAGATTGAGTCCAAAATTACCGACCGTACCAAAGCTATCCTAGCTGTACATTTGTACGGTCATCCTTGTAACATGACTGCAATCGTGGAAATTGCCCGCAAGTACAATTTGAAAGTAGTCGAAGATTGCGCTCAATCGACAGGAGCATCTTGGGAAGGATGTAAAGTAGGGACAATTGGGGATGTCGGTTGCTTTAGCTTCTTCCCTACCAAAAACTTAGGTTGCTTTGGGGATGGAGGTGCGATCGCAACTTCAAATACTGAGATTGCGGAAAGGGTCGAGTATCTTCGCCGACATGGGGGTAAAGTCAAATATCACCATGAGGAGCTAGGGTTAAATAGCCGTCTCGACACGATACAGGCAGCTGTTCTGTTAGTTAAGTTACCCTTTTTAGATAAGTGGAACGCAGCTAGAAACGCGATCGCAAATTTTTATCTTCGGGAACTAGCAGCAGTTACAGGTATAGCGTTACCGAAACAATTATCCCAGGGTGAATCGGTGTGGAACCAATTTACGATTAGGGTTTTGGATGGACAGCGATCGCAGGTACAACAAAGCTTGAAAGAAAAGGGAATCGGCAGTATGGTGTACTACCCCATACCTTTACACCTCCAAAAAGTCCATGCGGATTTAGGTTACAGCGTTGGTTTGTTCCCAGTTAGCGAACAACTAAGTTACGAAGTCCTTTCTCTACCTATGTTTCCCGAACTCGAAACATCAGCACAGCAAATTGTCACCGATTTTGTCAAACAAGCTATGAGTCAAGTTTACTGTTTGCAATAACTGTAAGCATTGAACTTGATTTATGCGGATGCAGGAACAGCACTTGCAGTTACCAAATTAGTAGGACTTACTAGGACTTACGTAAATCTCTCCCAAACTCTTATTTCTCTGTGTCCTCTGCGTTCTCTGTGGTTTATTTTCCGTCACTAGTGCGTAAGTTTTAATTAGAAGTGAAGTAACCACTCTAGATACATATAACACCTAGTCAAAAGAATAATTAAGTGTTATTACGTCACAATAATCAGAGTAAGTAAACATGACAGTGCAATTAGTTGCTTCCCGTCAAAAAATCCTTTCCTACAGTACTTTATTAGCGAGTATTGGATTCGGTATTGTTGGACAATTGCTGATGAAGCATACTATGAGTAGTTCGACTATCGGATTCCACTGGTCATTTATTCAGCAATTAATTCTCGCTTTGACTGTTTATAGTTTGGGAATTGTTAACTGGATATTTGCCCTTCGCTTTGTGAAATTAAGTATTGCCTATCCTTTAACTAGCCTTAATTACGTTGGCATTCTTTTTGGTTCTTACTATTTATTTGATGAAAAAATTACCCCAATTCGGATTGTTGGAGTGGTGCTGATTTTTCTAGGAGTGCTGTTAGTGGCAATACCGATTCAAAAAAGTCCAAAAAAGGTGGTTGAATGAACTTTGCTCCTTGGCTAATTTTAATGACGGTGGTTGTGATAGGCACTGTCGGACAATTATCGCTTAAATATGCCTTTCAAATGCCAGCGAATCAACAAGCGAATAAATCTATCCAAAGTTTATTATTTTCTCCCTTCTTTTGGATTTGGTTTATTAGCTATGTAGTAGTTACTATTTTATGGCTCATAGTATTGCGAAGCATCCCTTTAAGTCAGGCATTCCCGGCATTGGGATTGACATTTGCCCTTGTACCTTTAGCCTCGAATCATTTTTTAAAAGAGAAAGTTATTCTGAGTCAATGGATTGGTATAACCGTAATTATTGCAGGTGTAATTCTTGTTGTTCAAACCTAATCAAACAATAAACAATCAATATATGAATGAATTTCCTAAAAAAATCTTAGTTACCGGAGTCGCTGGATTTCTTGGTTCTCATCTCCTCGACAAATTGATTGCCTCTGGTCATGAAGTACTGGGGATCGATAATCTATCAATGGGAAAGCTTGACAATATTGAGCATCATCTCACTAATAAATCCTTCCAATTTTTGCAAAAAGATATTACGGAAAAAAGCACTTTTGAAACCCTAGCAACTGATATAGATTGTATTGTTCACCTTGCAGCTTTTAAAATTCCTCGCTACGGCAAAGCAATTGATACCTTAAAAATTAATTACCAAGGTACAGAAAATGTTCTGGACTTAGCCAAAGAATTAAATTGTAAATGTGTTTTAGCTTCTACCTCTGATGTCTACGGACGCAATCCCGAATTACCTTTTAGCGAAGAAAGTAACTCTGTAATCGGTTCATCAAAAGTAGCCCGTTGGAGTTATGCCGTATCAAAATTATTCGACGAACATTTAGCATTTGCTTACCAAGAAAGCTACGGTTTCCCTGTAGTTTTACTACGCTTTTTCGGTTCCTATGGGCCTCGTCATCATCTATCTTGGTGGGGTGGGCCTCAATCAGTATTTATTGAACAAGTTTTGAATGATGGTGAAATCACCATTCATGGTGATGGGATGCAAACCCGCAGTTTTACCTTTGTGAATGATACTGTTGCGGGAATTTACGCTGCGACTGTTAAACCTGAAGCAAATGGAGAAATTTTCAATATTGGGAATAACCAAGAAGTGACTATCTTAGATTTAGCAAATACTATTAAACGTATTAGCGATACTCCTGGAGAACTCAAACTTAAGTTCATTCCTTATGAGTCTTTTACTGGCAAAAAATATGAGGATGTAATGCGACGAGTTCCTGATAGTAGTAAATGCGAACAAATCCTGGGTGTAAAAGCACAGGTGAGTTTAGAGGAAGGGCTATCTCATACTATTGCATGGCAGCGCAGTTTGGGTCTTTATAAGTATTAATATAGCATTTCCAAGTTGGGTAGGGTGCGTTAGCGATAGCGTAACGCACCAAGGCCTAGCACGGTGTGTTCGGATCTAAATCCCCGACTTCTTCAAGAAGTCGGGGATTTTAGTCCTCTCGATTCATCCCCAGTTATTGTCTTTATTTTCAATAATAAAACCAGATTCTTATATATGAAAATTGGTATTGTTGGTGGTGGAATAATGGGACTTTCACTTGCCTATCGTCTCTCGCAACAAGGTCATCAAGTAACTGTTTTAGAAAGTAGTCAACAACTTGGTGGACTTGCCACTCATCATGATTTTGGTGCTTTTGTTTGGGACCGTTTTTATCATGTTATTCTTCCATCAGATACTGATTTAATTAATCTGATTAAGGACATTGGTTTAGAAGATAAGTTACGCTGGAAACCAACACTTACAGGTTGTTATATAAACCAAAAGCTTTACTCGATTAGTAATACTATTGAATTTTTCCAGTTTCCTCCTTTAAGCTTGATTGGAAAGCTGCGTTTAGCTTTAACAATGCTGTATGGTTCTCGGATTAATAACTGGAAACCCTTAGAAAAAATTACCGTAGAAAAATGGTTATTAAAGATATCGGGGAAAAATGCCTATGAAAAACTCTGGAAACCATTATTATTAGCGAAGCTGGGAGACAATTATAAACGTGTCTCGGCAGTATTTATTTGGTCTTATATTAAACGTCTATTTTCGGCTCGTGATTCTTCTTTAAATAAAGAACAATTGGGTTACGTTGAAGGTGGATATAAAACTGTTTTTGACCGTTTAGCCGAATTAATTGTTGCTAGTGGGGGTAATGTTTTAACAAGTACAACCGTCGAGTATATAGCACCGCATCCAGAACGGGGAATATGGGTAGAACATAACCGAAAAAAACAGCTTTTTGATAAAGTTGTTTTCACCGCACCAGTAAATATACTGCAAAAAATTGTATCAAAAAATTTAGTAAATATTACTCAAAACGATAAAACAGTAGAGTACTTAGGGGTTATTTGTATGGCATTAATAACCCGCAAACCTTTAGTACCCTACTATATCGTCAATGTCGCCGACCAGCGAATTCCCTTTACTGGTGTCTTGGGAATGAGTAATTTAGTTTCCTTACAAGAGACAGCAGGGTTACATCTAACTTACTTCCCGAAATACGTCCATTCCGAAGATTCTTTACTCCAGCAAACTGACTTAGAATTACGCGATCGCTTCTTTCAAGGACTGCGGTTGATGTTTCCAGAGCTAAATGCGGATGACATTGTGTCAACACATATTAACCGAGCCATGAAAATGCAGCCATTACAAGTACTGAACTATTCTAGCCTTGTACCAAAAGTCTTTACAGAAAATAGCGACTTTTTTGTCCTTAATACTTCACAGTTTATTAATGACACGCTCAATAATAATACTGTGGTGCGGCATGTCAATAAGTTTTCACAACATTTTACAATTCACGACGAGATGTAGAGACGTTACATGTAACGTCTCTACAGTGGTTTCAATGTTTAATTAAGCCATACTTACTAATAAAACAGACCATTAGGGGATTTTCTGCGTCAGTCCTGGTCTAATACAGGTATATATACGATGGTCAATATTTAAATTGTTAATTACTTTAAGTTATGGCTATTTGAACTGTAGCTATTGAAACTAAATGTATAGCACGCGACAACAGGTTTCAACATAATATATAGGGTTTGAGCTTCTCTACCTCAGCTTTAACACGCATAGCTGCCTGTTATTTTATTTGCATCTACCTACTTAAGCAGTACAATCTTTTTTATAAACACGACTTTAAATTTGACAGAGTATGACCATAATCAAAAGTGCTTTGGTGGCAGCAACAGTCATTGCCACAGTTTTTGCTCCCGTTAGTCAAGTATTCGCTTTTACATTCACTAAAATTGCTGATAGTGAGGGAATTTATAGTTCACTTAGCAGAACACCTGTAATTAATCATAGCGGGGCTGTGGTCTTTACGGCAGACCTGCGCGACGGTGGTAGTGGTGTATTTACAGGAAATGGTTCGCTAACCACTACTGTTGCTGATACAAATGGGATATTTGCCTCCTTTGGGCAATCGGCAGCTATAAGCCAAAATGGTGCTGTTGCTTTTAAGGCAAATCTCAAAAGTGGGCTGAGTGGTATATATAGTAATAAAAATGGTAATGTAGCATCCGTGGTAGAGGGTAATAATTACACGGCATTAAGAGACCCTGTAATTAATGATGATGGTGTAGTTGCTTTCTACGGCAATTTCCAAGGTCAGCGCGGTATTTTCACTAATAAGGGTGGTTCGATAAATTCTATTGCTGACACCAGTGGGGTTTATAGTATCTTGGATAGTCCCAACATGAACCAATCTGGAAGCATAGCTTTTTCTTCGAGCTTAAATGCTGGGGGTCGTTCTATCTTTATTGCCGATAGTAATGGTACTAACACTGTGGTAGATACCAATGGGGAATTTAACTTCCTTTTTAACCCAGCAATTAACAATGCTGGC
>JANNFJ010000325.1:0-4179 GCA_031379725.1 Calothrix sp. OTE_75_metabat_31 | reverse complement strand
GGAGCCGGTCGTGAAACAGCGATTCGTGCATTGCAGGGGGCTGGATTAGAAATTACCCTAATTCGGGATATTACCCCAATTCCTCACAATGGTTGTCGTCCACCCAAACGCCGTCGAGTTTAAACTTGCTTCGATTGGGCTATGAAAACAAACATTTTCAAAGGATTACATATAGATTTTAGCCCTATATAATTTTCCCCACCCCTGATTCCCATAACGATACCCTGTATGGGAAAAAAGAAAGTAGTTTCTCCGGTTAAATGTAGTTGGAATAATTTTTTGCTGCAACTACAGCCGGTCAAACTTCTTACACTCAGTTAATTTGTTTTTCTTAGCTTCTTCCAACAATCAAACACCCTAAAAACGTTACATCAGTTTGATTGACATTTACCCAGCAGAAAACGGCATTAGTGACAATTACTTTGCCTGTTCGCATAGGACTTAAAACAAGGGAGGCTGCTCCGTGGCGCAATTTCAAATCGAATGTGTAGAGTCCAGTACAGAAGAAACTCGGAGTCATTACAGTAAGTTTGTTTTAGAACCTCTCGAAAGAGGTCAGGGAACGACAGTTGGCAACGCACTCAGACGAGTTTTACTCTCAAATTTAGAGGGTACGGCAGTAACGGCGGTGCGGATTGCTGGAGTTTCCCACGAGTTTGCTACTGTCCCAGGTGTGCGAGAAGACGTTCTCGAAATCATGATGCGGATGAAGGATGTCATTCTCAAAAGTTACTCCCCTCAACCTCAAATTGGTCGATTGCTCGTCACAGGGCCTTCTACCGTAACTTCAGCGCACTTCGATTTACCAAGTGAAGTTGATATCATTGACCCGACACAGTATATCGCAACTCTTGCTGAAGGTGGGAAACTCGAAATGGAGTTTCGGATTGAGAAAGGCAAGGGTTATCGGACAGTAGAACGCGGTCGGGAAGAGGCAACCTCGTTAGATTTTTTACAAATCGACTCGGTATTTATGCCAGTGCGAAAAGTCAACTACAGTGTTGAGGAAACTCGCAACGAAGCCAACATTCCTAAAGATAGATTGTTGCTTGAGATTTGGACTAACGGTAGCCTTAGCCCTCAAGAAGCGCTATCTTCGGCTGCAAATATTTTAGTGGATTTATTCAATCCATTGAAAGATTTTACTTATACCGAACAGGACACCGGTATTTCCGAAGACCTCGATCCAACGGCACAAATTCCCATCGAAGAATTGCAACTTTCTGTACGAGCTTATAATTGCTTGAAACGGGCACAAGTTAATTCTGTAGCGGACTTACTGGATTTTACCCAAGAAGACCTACTGGAAATTAAAAACTTTGGTCAAAAATCGGCTGAAGAAGTAGTCGAAGCTTTGCAACGGCGTTTAGGAATTACGTTACCCCAAGAAAGAGCTTCAAAACACAACTAGATTGTTTGGATGTTATTGGTCATTAGTCATTGGTCATTGGTCATTGGTTATTAGTTAAAAAAACAACTGACAACTGATAATAAACAACTGACAACGGACAACTAACACTATTTATTACCCATCGTTGATTGTTATGCGTCACCTTTGTAAGGTCAAAAAACTAGGAAAACCAGCCGACCAGCGCAAAGCCTTATTGCGTAGTCTGACAACCGAACTTATCCGTCACGGTCGAATTACAACTACTTTAGTTCGTGCTAAAGTATTGCGTTCTGAAGTCGATCGGATGATTACTTTAGCTAAAGATGGCTCGTTAGCGGCACGTCGGAAAGCACTTGGTTATGTATTAGACAAACAACTCGTCCATGCATTATTCGATCAAGCCCCCAAGCGTTATGAAACGCGCAATGGTGGTTACACTCGAATTTCGCGCACCGTACCGCGTCGGGGCGATAATGCTGATATGGCAATTATCGAATTAGTTTAAGGATTTAAATAGGTGATTTTTTAGTAGTTAGGAAGTGATAAGATTGTAAGTTTATTCACTAGTAACAACTAACTAATAAAAACTATTTAAAATCAAAAATTACTATGATAGCGAGCCAGCAAGCCATACCGACTTATCGAGTCGCCCTAGTAATTCAGTACTTGGGCACTCATTTTCATGGGTGGCAACGGCAACTGCAACACCGAAGCGTACAAGAGGAAATTGAAAAGGCGATCGCCACCATTTTGGGCTATCCCGTGAATTTACATGGTGCGGGACGTACCGACAGTGGAGTTCATGCCGCAGCACAAGTTGCTCACTTTGATGCTGCAAGTATGATTCCCCCCCGTAAATGGGCATCGGTTCTTAATAGCTACCTGCCAAAAGATATATTAATAAGGGCTTCATGTGAAGTTGATAGCAATTGGCACGCACGGTTTAGTGCAGCGTATCGACGTTATCGTTACACGCTGTACACGGAAAAACTTCCTAACTTGTTTGTAAATTCGTTTTGTTGGCACTATTATCATGCACCCCTGGATGAATCATTAATCCAAGCTGCACTCGAACCGTTAATTGGACGGCATCACCTAGCAGCCTTTGAACGTGCCAACTCAGCCCGCAAACATTCCTGGGTAGAAGTGCAATTTGCCAAGTGCTATCGTGAAGGCCCGTTTATCCATATTGAAATTCAGGCAGATGGGTTTTTGTATGGGATGGTACGGCTGTTAGTGGGCATGTTGGTACAGGTCGGTGCAGCACAAAGGGATATAGCCAATTTTACCGATATCTGGAAAAACGAGCGCCGAGACGAAGTAAAATATTCCGCACCTGCCCAAGGCTTATGCTTATTACGAGTAGGCTATCTCGAATTCCCCTTTCCTCAAGAAGTTTGGTTTGATACTCAGCCCAAATTTGTTTTTAGTTAGTTGGTCAGTGGTCAGTGGTCTATGGTCAGTGCTTACTGAGATACTTAACCAAATTTGTTTTTAGTTAGTTGTTAGTTAAGAGTTAGTTAATGGCTAGAAACAATTACAACTAAGTAACCAACTAATAACCAAAATATGATAAAGGACAATTGAAAAATGTCAGAAAAAACATACCTTCCCCCCCACGGTAGCCTTAACGGCGACTGGTACATAGTTGATGCCGCAGACCAACGTCTCGGTCGTTTAGCAACTGAAATTGCGATGATTCTTCGGGGTAAAAAGAAGCCTGAATATACTCCCCACCTCGATACAGGTGACTTTGTAATCGTCATTAACGCCGAAAAAATCACCGTCACGGGCAAAAAAAGCACTCAAAAGCTGTATCGTCGTCACTCCGGTCGTCCGGGTGGGATGAAAACTGAAACCTTCGCCAAACTGCAAGGACGATTACCCGAACGCATCATCGAACAAGCAGTTAAAGGCATGTTACCCAAAAATAGCTTAGGAAGAAGCTTGTTTACTAAGCTCAAAGTTTACGCGGGTACTACCCATCCCCACGCCGCGCAAAAACCCACAGAACTCAAAATTAATACAATCCCTGGAGCAGAAGGTTAATGCAAGCAATCGAAAATCAAAGCGATCGCGCTATGTACTTTGGTACAGGTCGCCGCAAAAATGCAGTCGCACGAGTCCGTCTAGTTCCCGGTACAGGGCAACTAACTGTTAACGGCAAACCTGGCGAATTATATTTCCAGTTCAACGCCAACTATCTTGGTGTCATCAAAGCCCCCCTAGAAACACTAGGTATGGAAAATGACTACGATATCCTAGTCAAAGCCGAAGGTGGCGGTCTAACCGGACAATCGGACGCAGTTCGTCTTGGTGTAGCGCGGGCATTATGCCAACTTGACCCAGGCAACCGTCCACCTCTGAAAACCGAAGGCTACCTAACCCGCGACCCACGGGCGAAAGAGCGTAAGAAATACGGATTGCACAAAGCTCGTAAAGCTCCTCAGTACTCGAAACGGTAAATTCGGAAATCGGGAGACAAGGGGGACAAGGGGACAAGGGGACAAGGGGGACAAAGAGGAAACATATTTCCCTTGTCTCCCCCCTCTTCCTTGTCTCCCCCCTCCCTCATTAAGTTATAATTAAATATCACCACATACAAAAACAATGGCTAAAGAAGGTATTCATCCTCAGTGGTATCCAGATGCGAAAGTCATCTGCAACGGTCAAGTAGTAATGACTGTCGGTTCGACAAAACCCGAACTCCACGTAGACGTTTGGTCTGGAAATCATCCCTTTTATACAGGGACTCAAAAGCTAATTGATACTGAAGGTCGAGTCGATCG
>JANNFJ010000318.1:0-4794 GCA_031379725.1 Calothrix sp. OTE_75_metabat_31 | reverse complement strand
GCGGTGGAACCACTCTGAACCCATCCCGAACTCAGTTGTGAAACGCTGCTGCGGCTACGATAGTTGGAGGGTTGCCTCCCGCAACAATTGCTCGATGCCAGGGTAATTATATAAAAATAAAAGCCCTCTTTCAGTTATGGAAGAGAGCTTTTGTTATTACATAGAGTGCCAAATTTTTTAGTGCCCCTCCCAAAGTGTACCATGAGATAAAGCAAACTCCCGGAATTTTTCCCAGTCAGTGATTTTGTGACCAAGGCTTGAAAGTCATCTATTTCGGCCTGTCGCTTTAGCCATAGGTTGATGGTGTTGCTAATAATACTGAACACAAGACATGCTTCACTAATCTTTAATCCATCGAGCTTTATGGCTTGGATAACTTTCTGACAGAGGTCGTAACTGTAGGGTTTGGGCATGGAAATTGATGCGATTCGCGTAGCGATCACCATTCATTTTGTTGAAAAATATTCAACAATCCTAAAACCAAAGAAGCTGAAGAATACATTAGCTAGTGAAATTGCCCCTACTTGGTCTTTCGGAGATTCTTTCTGAGCTAGCCCCCAGACCTGATTATCGTACAATTCTAGAACCATTACTTTTTCTGCTCGCTTCAAATAATAGAGTGCTACATGCCACCAGTTGTGTTATACAGCATGGAGTTGCAATTTTCCCAGGTATCAGCAAGACTTTCCATCCAACTAATATAGCAACCGCCAAGGCGGTTAAGACACTAAACGTAAGACATCTTCAATGGCATCTCGTAAACAATCAAACTGATCCAGTTTTTTACGGATTCGACTTTTTAAGTAAGACCAGCATTGCTCAATTTTGTTGAAGTCAGGTGAATAAGGGGGTAAGTATAACAGTTTACACCCTGCATCCTGAATCAGTTGCAAAATCCGCCCACCTTTATGGAACGTCGCATTATCCATCACTAAAACCTGTCCTGGTTCGAGTATAGGAAGTAAACAAGTTTCTAACCAGGTTTCAAATACTGTTCGATTACATGCTCCCTCAATAGTGAAGGGAGCTATCAAGTTTTGGTTACATAGTGCTGCAATCATGTTTACCCGACCCTGACGACGACCTGACTTAAGTGCATGAAAGCGTTGCCCTTTCTCGTTCCAACCATAATCATACCCCAGAGCGATTATCCATGCCAGACTCATCAAGGTACACGATCTTCTCCGGGGGTATCGTGGACAACTCAACTATGAACGCCTGCCGTTTGGTTTCATCACGTTCGAGGTAGCCATAGGTCTTTTTTTTCGAGTGAAGCCAATTTTCTTCAAGGCCCGTGAAATCGTGCGATTCCCGAAGGGATCGCTACGCGAATCGCTAATTTGTTCCTCCCAAAGTAAGGCCATCTCGACCTGAGTTTTATCTCCATGAGATAAAGCGAACTCACGAAATTTTTCCCAGTCGGTGATTTTATGACCATTACCGGGAGGCTTATTGGGCAAAGCTTGAAAGTCCCCAGTAACGTCCAGTCGCTTCAGCCATAAGTCTATAGTATTACGACTAATATTGAACATTTGACTGGCTTCACTTTTCTTCATGCCATCGAGTTCGATGGCTTGGATCACCTTTTGACGGAGGTCGTAACTATAAGGTTTAGGCATTGGTCGAGCGAACCGATAGGTCGGCGCTTCGCTATCGCACTCTGTAGGAAAAAGAACTAATTCCAGTCTATACCCTAACCGCCTTGGCGGTTGCTATAGCTTCATTAACTCGTCCCTGAGTTTCCATGACATGGGCAACAGCATGATGTGCCCAAGGGTCGTGACGATTCATTGCAGTTGCTTCTCGTGCCATTGTTTCAGCTTCTAAAAGCTGGTGACATTGTTCTAAACCAAACGCAACCATACCGTATATATAATGATTCTCCCGATTTGCACTTAATACTTTTTGGACAATGTCGAGTAATCTTTCTTTTTCACTCTAACAATCTTTCTGGGTTCCAGCCGCAGTTATAACAGTGAGAGTAATAAACCTTCACCTTTTCTTTGTTATCATTAATTATCCAACGTGGAAATAGCCCGCAAGTGTTGAATCCACAGTTATTGCAACGAGTAGGACGATTATTGGCACCCATGACAAATTGCCTTTACTAACTCCTTAAATAGCAACTTTGCAGCCCTGGCGCTAACACGCGATCGCACTAATCGAATTGGCTTACCCGCTACTTTTTCAGCATCTAGAAATTCCCCCAATTTCTCCCCAATCTCGTTTTTAAGTCGGGTTCGCTTTGGCTCAATGCGGGTAAATACCCATTGCCAGAAAGCTTTACGGCATAAGTCGGAACCACCAACAATTTTTGTTTTTGATGAATCACCCGATGATTCTTGAGTCGGGGCCAGTCCCAAAGTTTTTTGAAACCGTCGCAATGACAAATAACGCTTAGTTGGTTTACCTGATTTTCTTCCCCGCTGCACTTTTACTTCTGGTTTACCATCGCTACCAAAATAAGCTTCAATTGGGTAAATTTGGCTGAGAATCATAGCTTGTAACCGAGTGCCGAAGCCGAAGTTAGTAAATACTCGAATGTATGAAGTAAATTTGGAATTGCAGAGCAGTAGTTCTAATTCAACTTCTAACTTATATTCCTCGCTCTGCAAACTGCAGATTCGTTGAGCGTGAAAGCGAACTGAGTCATCAATGCCTAACCCGCAAGTGTTTTGATAGATTTTGTCGTAACGAGTTGATGCCCTTTCCCCCGCTAGCCACCCCCATAGCAACGGCACTTTCCCACTCAACCCGCGAACAGAGCGAACGAGCGCAGCTTCTGGGAATTGCCACGCTAAGTCTTGGCGAATGCGGTTAATAATGGGGGACTGTATGCGGTTGAGGTGAGACAACCGCAATACCATGCCTCTAATTTGACTAATAACTGAATCACGAATTTGTACAAATCGACGCGGGTCATCCAGGTAATCGAACAAGTAGCAAGCTAGCGCAAGTGAGTCAGCGTCGTCATCTTTATCGGGTAAAGCTAAGTGATGAGCGCGATAATTTCTTAATTCCCGGTGTCCAACCAACCGAACTTCTACCCCCGCGCGGGCAAGTTGAGTATGCCAAATTCGCGAGTAATTTACTCCCGTAGGCTCCATAACCGCAATATCCGGATTTAGGTCAAGCATCGCTTTAATGCCAGAAATATCAGCATTTAGCTTTTGAAATTTACAGTCATAGTAAAATTGACGTGGATTTACTGGTTGTTCTGTAAGTAAACATGCAGAAACTGAGGACTTGCTGATATCAAGCCCCAAAACTCGGATTTGTTTTTTCATCTGGGTGTTAGTTTATGCCCTGTGTAATTGCTTATGAATCACCCGTAAGCCCGTTGGAGCTTCTTTCACTCTCAAAACAAACAGGGAAAACAGTGCCGACAGCAGTTGAGCTTAGGAAACTAAAAAAACCATAAGTTTGATTCGGTATTAAAGCCCTAAACTGCTGTTTTTGACACTGTACGAATTGGTTTGGACCCAAGCCGCTACTCTCCAATAAGGAGAGTTTCGCTAGTTGGTCAAACTAGCTCATCAGGCGGCTCGTATACATCCCCATAGTCAGAAACGTAAACGGGAGGTTTAACTCCCCAATCGTCACACCAAAAATCTTCCTCATCTAAATAACAGTTGCCGCATAACTTTTCCTCAGAACCCGGCATCAAAATCATTGCGATCGCACCCGCAAAAGTTCGGGGAACTTCCCATTTTTCCAAGTCGCTAGGGTTATACCAGCAATAGGCATTATTGATGTAGTGCTTTTCCTTGTCCAGCCATTCAAACTTAAATCGCTCGTATGCCCATTGGGATTTATTAGCCCAATCTTGAGGGCGTGAGGTTTGAATCATTCCCTCACGTTCATCCTCAGATTGATATAGGGCATAGGCATTATGCACCTCCACTATTTCCCTCTGAGGGACGCGGTTTAAAAAGTTTTCTAATGTTTCGGAAACTGTCGCATCATATTCTTTGCTCCATCCCATATCCATAATCGATCGCATTCCCTCAGATAGTGGGATACGTGATTGTAGAGCAGTTGCAACGTCCCTGGCATGTTGGGCAACTAAACCAGTATTCTCAGGGTGACGTAATGCTAGTTGTAGTTGAGCAATTAAACACCAAGCTGACAATGGCGATATTTTGATATCTATTTCTGGTTCGTTGCTGAGGGTGGTAAATTCTAATGCGAATTGTTCAAAGTTTTTTAAGTCCATGAATCTCCGTAATAATCTTCATCTCCGACTTTTTCAATTTCGCTACTGTCTATAATCAATCCATCACACAGGTTACAACCCAACCCGTCATGATTCCAACTTGGAACAAGCTTGAAATTGAAACTAGCCGAAATTGATAAGTTTAATCCACAGTAAGGGCATCTCCTTACTTGCAAAACATCCCCTTCCCTCAGTCAGAAAGCATTAGTATTTTCATCATCTGACTCCTTGTTTTCTCTTAGTGCAAATTCTTCCACTCTCAACAGGCGATTGACATTTTGCATTAACATGCACGTAACAACATCAATGTCATCATCAGGTTCAAGTTCAGCAGACAGTTCTAAAGTCACTGATTCGTAATTTCCTAGATTTTTAATTCGTTTGTAAGTAACAGTTCTAAATTCCATTTTTTTCGCACCAAACTAGAAAAACTTCCCTTCCCACCGCTTCACTCGCTACAAACTTTTCAATTTTGAAAACTACCCAGTCAGAGGGGGAAGTCGAGTATTTACCTGTTTCCTTATCTATGTGGTAAATATCGAGTCTGTCGCCAACTTTCGGGTATTTACGCGGGGTTG
>JANNFJ010000301.1:0-5950 GCA_031379725.1 Calothrix sp. OTE_75_metabat_31 | reverse complement strand
ATTTACCCTTTTTTGGCTGCGGGTTTTGGGGCTTAATTTGGGAGTTAGGAACAGATACTGTTTTAGACATTTTGGGGAGTAAGGGAAAATATATAAATCTTTACGTTTCCTCCATCTTTCTCTTCCTCTGCGTTCTCTGTGTACTCTGTGGTTTTTCCTCCTACCTGATAGATAATAAAACATTGTAGGTCAGGCAGGATACCTAACCTACGTCGAAAAAGACCTAAACTTCGGCTACAACAGCCTCCTCTTCGCGTTCGACAAAGCTTTGAACGCGGGCACGATAATCTCGTAACGAATCATCGACCCATTCACGGTCATTGCTATTGATATACAGATGCACTAAGGGTTCGCTAGCATCAGGTAATACCAGTATCCAACTATCATCGTAGGGTTGGCAAATCTTCACACCATCGATTAATTCGAGATTTTGTGCGGGATGCGTCTCCACCAAATACCGCATCAAAGCACCCTTCACAGTCCAAGGACAGCGAATTGTGTAGTTTTTGTGGATGACACGAGGTAATACCGAACGGACTGAGGTTAGCGATCGCTCTTGAATTGTCAGCATATCGATTAACTAGGCAATGCAGAACATTGCATCGAAACCGGGATGAAGTTCGGGGAAAATAAAGCCAATATCACCGCTACCCCCCAAAATCACATTCTGGTTTTCCTGACAGGCTTCCATCAAAGATGTTGGGTTAGCTTTGGTACGAATTACCTTACCATCGTGACGACGGGCAATTTGTTCGGCTGCACTCGATGCATGAACGGGGACAACGACAGTACCTCGCGGGTTAGCGGTGAGCATCATGTCTACCATTAGCGCTGTGAGCATTTCACCGCGAATCGGCATTCCCGACTCATCGACCAAAATCAATTGTTCTCCGTTTGCAACTACCTGCACGCCAAAATTAGCCTTTAACGCTTCGACAACGTGCCCCAACTGCGTTAACAAAGCTTCGCGGTTGAGGGCAGTCATCATCGTTTTATTCAAGCTGGCATTGAGTACAACTGCATCTGCACCGAAGTTATCGAGCATTTGCGGTAATATTGCCCCTGACACTGCATACACGTAATCAATTACGACTTTGGCGCGACTGTTACGAATTGTATCGATGTGCAGACATTTTTCAAACGCCGTGCAGTATCGGTCGGAAACTTGGCTCGGATATGCCACATCGCCGACTTCGTGTGCCTGCGATCGCCGCATATCTTCCTTAAAATAAGCCCCTTCGATTTTCTTCTCTTTGGACTTAGGAAGATTGATACCCTTGGCATCCATAAATTCAATGAGGATGTAGTCGGGTCGGTCGGGATGGAGACGCACATGAATCCCGCCAACAACGCCCATTGTTGGGATAACGGTGCGGGCAATGGGTAACGCAGTCGCATCGAGGTTTTGAATATCGACACCTACCGACATCAAACCAGCAATCAGCGATCGCGTCACCATGCGCGAAATATTGCGTTGATCGCGGGAAACTGTAACTTTAGAACCGGGTTTCAATGTGGAACCGTAAGCTGCCCCCAGTTTAACGGCAAATTCGGGAGTGATATCGACATTTGCTAATCCTTGGACACCCCGTTGCCCGAATAGATTGCGTTGTGCGGTATTTCCCCAAATCAAGTTAATATTTAAAATCGCCCCAGATTCAATTTTTTTACTGGGCCACACGCGCACGAAGGGACTAATTTGCGCTTCTTCACCCACCGAAGAAAGCGAACCCACTACTGCACCTTCTAAGACGTGGGCGCGGCGATCTACCCTGGCTCCGCGTGATATTACACAGGCGCTTAAGTGTACTTCATCACCTAAAATTGCCCCATTCCAAACAATTGGCCGTTTGAGATTGGCATCTGCACCGATAGTAACGTTATCACCGATGACAGTTCCGGCTTCAATTTGGACTCTAGCACCGATGCGACAATTATCACCAATTACCGCCGGGGCTTCGATGTGGGCTGAGGGGTCAATGAAAGTATTTTGACCAACCCACAAACCCGGAGATGCTTCATTATAGGCAGCATCAAGTTTAACTTTGCGTTCTAAACCGTCATATTGTGCCTCACGGTAAGCATCTAAGTGACCGACATCGCACCAATATCCGTCGGCAACGAAGCCGTACATTGGTTCATTTTTTGCTAGGAGTAGAGGAAATAAGTCTTTAGAAAAATCTGATTCGGTATTTGCTGGTAGATAATCTAGAACTTCGGGTTCGAGAATATATGTACCAGTGTTTACAGTGTCGGAAAAAATCTCGCTAGTTGAAGGTTTTTCTAAAAATCGATTGATTAAACCGTTTTTGTCGGTAATTACAACCCCAAACTCAATGGGGTTGGGAACGCGCGTGAGAATCAAAGTAGCCTTTGACTTTTGTTGTTTATGGAATGCGATCGCCGCAGTTAAGTCAAAATCTGTTATACTATCGCCACTGATAACTAAAAAAGTTTCATCGAGCAGTTCGGCGATATTTTTAACGCAGCCTGCTGTACCTAAAGGTTGATCTTCTTCCACAGCGTAGGTCATTTGGATGCCAAAGTCCCCACCATCTTGGAAATAATCACGCATAACATCAGGTAAATAATGCAGCGTTGCGATTACTTCGTTGATATTGTGCCGTTTGAGAAGATTGATAATGTGTTCGGCAATGGGTCGATTTAGAATCGGCACCATCGGTTTGGGCAGGTCGCACGTTAGGGGACGCAATCTTGTACCCGAACCACCTGCCATTAATACTGCACGCATAAATCCTCCTTAGCTATTTGCACTTCGGCCACTTGCCGCAAGACTAAAGATAGATATTTTTTCTATCTTTAGTCTCCTACGGACGGTAAAGTTTTAGAAACTTCCGCAAGGTGCATAAAAGTGAAAAATTGAATCGGGCTAATGGTCACACTATCGTGTTTTAGAAGACAAAAGCAAGAAGTTTTAATTTTTGAAGAGTTGTAAATGCCCAAATTCCTGCCTTAGTAAGAACTACGGGGATCTTTTTGGCATCCATTTCCGGAAGAGAGCCAATTGAACTTGTAGTTTACCTGTGTAAGGGGTAATTAGCAGCAAGGAAGAGACTTTTTTAATATAGATATGTAAAATAAATTGGATATATTAAACTATGCAAATTTACCAGTCAAGTTGAAGTCTACGGCTTATTTTGGAAATAGCAGCAGTTTTCGCCGTTAAGGTTGTCTGAAAATATTGCTGAGAAATTATACTTAGGTCAATAACTTCTCAGTACTAGCAATCAAATGCCAATATAGAAGTAGGAAGATTTAGCTGAAATTCTATCAATTACGTTGGGAGTAAATGTCTATGGGTAGTTTCATTGGTTTTATGCTGTTTGTAGTATATGCAGGTGGTATTTATAAGTTTTGGAACGGCTTCGACCGAACTAACTTTCAGCAGGGTTTGCCAAATCGTTTAGGTTTGTCTTTACTATGGCCCGCATTATTGATTGTCAATAAATCATATCGTCGCAATTTTAGAAAAGCCCTCAAAGGTTAAAAATTGCTACACAGATTTTTTGAATTATCAATCTGACTCTACTGGGCTGTATAAATACAGTTTTGAGTAGAGTTTTTTATTTTGTAGATATTTCAACAAATAATGCGTAAGGGCACGATATGGCAATACGGTTCGGATTAGATATTGAACCGAAGATAAATCCCCAAATCCCCCATCATAATGCGGGGCTGTTTCATTTTCAAAGAGAAAATCAGTTTAGCACAGGGTATTGTCAGGGCGGGGCACCCCCGCCCCTACGACTAACCTAAATTCAAACGAAAAAATAAGACTTTGGTGATTTTTCGTTTGAAGAATGAAACAGCCCTGCCTTCATAAGGGGGATTTTAAAAAGTAGGTTCGTAGTTGTGCTTTAGCCTTCTCTAAAACCTTTCCCCAGAAACCCCTGCACTTTCCTAACGGTAAAATTAAATCGACGGTAACTTTTGCGAACAATATCGAGAACAAAGTAAGGTATTCGTAACTTTAACGGTGACAGAAAAGGACGGTAAAGCCAGTAATATGCCTTCTTCAAATTATCCCACTTCGAGCAGCTTTCTTGGTGGAGAAAGTCCGAAATATCGACAACAAAACCTTTGTTTTCATACATCATCACATTACGTCCGTGGATGTCATGGGGATAAAGACCCCGACTTTTCGCATAATTTAACGCTTCATCAACGTCTTGTATAACCTTTACAGGAATACGCAAACCACGGTGCATACAGTCATAAAGAGTGACACCGTACAGTCGCTTTTATAATAAAAAGTTATTGGGTTGATAGAAACAAATAGAAAAAGCTGGATGGGAACCTAAGCGCCGGTAAACTTCGACTTCTTCCTCAAAACCCGGTCGTCCGGGTGCGTAAATTTTGACTACCTGGTTTGGGTAATCGGGATGAGAAACAACTGCTGCGTAGTTTCCCCTCCCCAAAAGCTGCCAAGGGTCGGGGATATAACGGACTTCTACAGGGTCATGAGGATTGACGCTTTCGATTTGCAGTCCTGGTAGTAGTTCTTGGTAAATGCTTTTAATCAGCGAACTTACACGCGATTCATCCATACGGGGTAAACTCCGTTGCTCCCTGAATAGGGTAACTTCAATAAGTTACCTCATCTTGCTTAACTGTTGTTCATTCTCAGGTTAAGCATTTTGACGTTTGATAATTTTTGCAGAATGATATTAACATAAGAGTAATCCAAGAAATAAATGATCCCGTAGGATAGGTGTCTCGCCTGTCTAGTATATTTGTATGACAGGCGGGACGCCTATCCTACGAAATTTATCCTTGGGTATTTTTTTAATTGGAATACTCTAAGTAAAATCATACAGGAAGCTAAAATATTGGAAGTACATCATGTCCAAACCCAGAATATTAAAGGAGGGACAAGCTTACACTTTTCGCTCCTACTTTGAATTACCTTACGAAACAGAAGATATTCTCGCGGAATTGGGTTATTCATTTTCACGAGAAAGAATTAAATTACCGCAATCAATCCGAAAACCAGAACGTTTACCCAATTTACGCCAACAAATCGAAGAATTGCTTCCATTAGTGGCTTTATCGAGTGAAACCGCACGTCGAGAAATTTTGGTTGCACCAGTGTTGGCAGAATTAGCACGATTTTGTCATTGTCAGATGCGGTTAGAATACCCACTTAATGTCAATTATCGTCTGAAAGGGAACTTAGATTATTTACTACGTTCAGATCAAACTAAATCGCAAAATTTTTTGGTAGTAGAAGCTAAAAATGACGATTTGTCAAGAGGATTTACGCAATTATCCGCCGAATTAATTGCTTTAGCACAAGTAGAAGAATTAGATATTTTATACGGTGCGGTAACAATTGGTGATGCGTGGCGCTTTGGTAAATTAACAGTTCAACCACCGCATATTACCCAAGATATAACTTTGTATCGGGTTCCAGATGACTTGGAAATATTGATGGGAATCTTGATCGGAATTTTAGAGTAGAATGGCACGTTTATTACAGCAGTTTTCGGGTAAATAGACCACACGTAGGGGCACGATACCCAAGTGCCCCTATTATATATAGCTTGTTTCCAGGGTCTGTCTGGAAACAAGCCAAAGCCAAATTACTATTCTTTAAAATGCCTGAATCCACTCTTTGATTGTGTATTCAGTCCAAATTTGATGTTGCCAGTAGGGGTCGTTTTCAACTAACTGCCGCACAACATCTTCGCTTTCGGCTTCGTAAATTCCAAAGACTTTAGTTACATCTTTGGTCGGGCCAATTGTCATTAAAACACCAGATTCTTTTTGTTTTGCGAGTCCATCAAGATGCGCTTGACGATAGGGGGCACGTTTTTCTAAAACGTCTTCGCAGTAGCTTCCCCACATTATGTATTTAGTCATGGTGAAAAAAGTATTAGAAAGGGAGTAGAGAGTATAGGACTTACGCACAAATTAACCAATTATCAAC
>JANNFJ010000252.1:0-4720 GCA_031379725.1 Calothrix sp. OTE_75_metabat_31 | reverse complement strand
GCAATTTTTTGTCCGGTGATGACAGTTTTTATTGGTAACAGTCCTAGCGCTTGGAATCGACCTGCTTGCCCTTCCAAACCTTCGGGGTCGGCAATCATCTGTCCTAACATTTGATACCCACCGCAAATTCCTAAAACTGTTCCTCCAGAAGCTGCATAGTGCTGGATCGCTTCCGCCATCCCGGTTTTTTGCATTAGTAGCAAGTCGGGAATACTGGTCTTAGTACCAGGAATAATTACTGCATCCGGATGTCCTAAATCTTGCTTTGGACTCAGATATTTTACGGATACAGTCGGTTCAGATTCGAGCGGGTCAAAGTCAGTAAAGTTGGAAATGCGCGGCAGACGGATGACTGAAATATTGATGTCGCTGCCGAATTTGTGGGGTTTGCGTTCGAGTAAATCGAGTGAGTCTTCAGCGGGGAATACCTGTTCGAGGTAGGGAATTACGCCAACAACGGGAATACCCGTACGCTCCTCTAACCATTTTATACCCGGTTCTAGAAGCGATCGCTGTCCCCGGAATTTATTAATGACAATACCTTTAATTAAAGCGCGTTCATCAGGTTCGAGTAATTCTAACGTCCCAACAACGTGAGCAAATGCACCACCTCGGTCGATATCAACTACTAGTATTGTTGATGCGTTTAAATATTTTGCTACCCGCATGTTGGTTAGGTCGCGGTGCTTGAGGTTGATTTCAGCAGGACTGCCAGCACCTTCGCAAACGAGCAAATCAAATTCGGTTTGGAGATGTTGTAGCGACTCCTCAATTGCTCGCCAGCCGATATCAAAATACTGTTCGTAATAGTCGGAAGCGGTGACTTTACCAACCGGCTTACCTTTGATGATAACCTGCGAGGTCATATCACCTTGGGGTTTGAGCAAAATCGGGTTCATTTCCACCCAAGGAACCACACCCGCAGCCCAAGCTTGCACCGCTTGAGCATAACCCATTTCTCCACCACTTGCTGTCACATATGCATTTAAAGCCATATTCTGACCTTTAAAGGGAGCCACTCGCCAGCCACGCCGTGATAAAATCCGACAAATCGCTGCTGTTATCAGCGATTTACCCGCGCTGGATGTAGTCCCCACAACCATAATTGCTTTCATAATTATCTATCTATTTTTAGGTCGAGTCCGAGTTTGAAAGTGAAAAGGGAACACAGTGGTCATTGGTCAGTGGTCATTGGTTAGCAGTCAGTGGTCATTGGTCATTGGTCAATGGTCAGTGGTCAGTGGAATCAGAATCTTAAACAACTGACAACTGACAACTGACAACTGACTCTTAAACAACTGACTACTGACATTACATTAAAGTTTTCATGAATAGAATTGACGTTTCCGTATTTATTGTTCCCTTTTATTACTTATTCATAACTCATTACCCTCTAATTCTAGAAGGGTATTCTCAACCAACGAGTTACAGTTTCCTTAAAGCGATCGCCAAAAGTGGGATTTCGCCAAGGTTTGGTTTGAAATCGCTCAACTAATTGCCGTCCCAAGGGGGTAAGGCGAAAACTATCGGTAATTCCCTGTCCATCCACTTCACGGCGCAACACCCCGACTTGAATCAACCATACTAGTTCGGTATCAGTAGTTAATTCCGACAACGGCTGTTTTGTGTAGTTTTTATCAACACCTGTATTACCTGTAATTTCACCAATCGCCACATGATGGCATTGCATTGCCGCAAATAGTGAAAGTTTAAACGGCGAACAAATAAGCGATCGCTCGGCACGTTCAAGAGTCGAAGTCGTGTAAACAAACGGTTTCTGGCTTTGAAAATCGAAACTAGACATATTGGTGAAGGGGAAAGGGGAAGGGAAAGGGGAAGGGAAAAGAGGAAGATACTAATTAATAACTCTTAACTCCCTAATCCCTAATCCCTAACTTTTGTTTTAATCATTGTAAATTATTGTAAAATTTCAAGTGCATAAACAAAACAGTTATCATACAGGGAAGGTTAATTATGCCTTTAGCAGTTGGAACCGATGCACCTGCATTTACAGTCAAAGACACCAATGGCAACACCGTTTCGTTGTCTGATTACAAAGGTAAAACCGTAGTTCTGTACTTTTACCCTAAAGATGATACACCCGGTTGCACCAAGCAAGCTTGCAGCTTCCGCGATGCTCAAAGTCAATATCAAAACAAAGATGTGGTTGTATTGGGAGTAAGTGCTGATGATGAATCTTCGCACCAAGCATTTACCCAGAAATTCAATCTTAATTTTCCCCTATTAGCCGATACCAATCACAGCTTAATCAAGGCTTATGACGTTGATGGTGGTGGTTATGCCAAGCGTGTAACTTATGTTATTGATAGTAGCGGTAAAATTACTCATGTTGATGCTGCTGTCAATACTGCGAGTCACGCAGGTGATATTTTGGCTGCGTTGGGAATGTAGCGAAATTTTAGAAGTGAGGTGATGCAAGCCCTGCGGGCTGTCGCAAGCCTACGCACTACAAATTTTTTTTAACCCCTCAGAACTTATGACACGCACCACTAATGCTTCATGTCATTAATTTTGAGGGATGTAGAGACGCGATATATCGCGTCTGTTCCAAGGTTTTCAGCACCCAGCCAGCCCATCAAAACTTATGACATGCACTACTAATGCTTCATGTCATTAATTCTGATGGGTCGTAGCATAGGCGTCTCGCCTGTGCAGTCCGGTCAGGCGGGACGCCTAACCTACGGACAATAATATATACCATCAAAATTAATGACATGAACTACTAATGCTTCATGTCATTAATTTTGAGGGGTTCAAAAATATTTCGTAGTGCGTAGGCAAAGCCAGCCCGCAGGGCTTACATCTTGCTCGCTTTATATCATACGCGAGCTAGAAGCTCGCACTACCAAGCGTTTTTTAACCCCTCAGAACTTATGACCTAAACCATTAGCTCATACATTTAACTGTACTTGTGTTACACCAACACGCATATCATGCTGACGCTTAACCCAAGAATGCCGAATTTTCTGATGAAATAAACGTGCAACTTGAAACATCAACGGACGTATAAATACATATTTACGTAATATTTCAGCTTGTCCAGCTTCTTCGGCTTGAAGTTGCTGGGCACGGATAATTTCCGGTTCGCGTTCGGCTTGAATGCGTGCGAGGGCTTCGTCAATTGCTGCATTTGAGGCATGGTCGCGTAAAATTGGGACAAGATGATTTGCCGCGATAATTACATCGCGCAATGCTACATTAATTCCTTGGGCGCGAATCGGTGACATTGGGTGCGCTGCATCTCCCAAAAGTATTAACCCTGGTACATACCACTTTTGACAGCGACCAACTACAACCGATAGCTTTATGGGTCGTTCGATGCTATCTGCACTGTTTAAAAAATGCTCTGCCATCCAGGGTGGGGCAATCGATGCAAAAATGGATGCCCATTGCGCGGGTTTGCGGTCGATTTCTTCGTTGGCAAATAATATCCATGACAGATGAAGTTTACCTTCTTCTGCTCCATGAAAAATGCCCAAGCTTTTGTCCCCATTGGAAATTGCATAAAATACATTTTCTGCCTCAAATTGGGGACAGGTTGCAAGTTTGAACCAAAGAATATTTATGTCGTTCGGTTCTCTGTCAAGATGTAGCCCTGCACGTTGACGTATCACCGAATTGCGACCATCTGCCCCAACTACTACCGTTGCAGAAATTTCTCGTCCATCAGCTAGTTTTACACCGACAATGCGATTCTCGTTCCGCAATAAATCTTTGACGGCAACTCCCTTAATGAACTCAAATTCTGTGTAAGTTTGAGCTTCAGCAATCAGCGCTTCGAGTAAAGGTGGTTGGGAAACTAGGGTACAAGGATTACCGTTAGTTTCCATTGGTTCTTCAACCCGGAAAAGAGATTTTTTACCAAGAATAACTTCCCAAGCATCGAATTGACGATGGGGAACTTGCTCTAATAGTGGTGATAAACCCATAGAAGCAAGAGCATCTAAGCCGCTAGGCATCAAACCTTCACCCCGAAATACTCGGTGAAAATCGGTTGCTGCTTCAATTAATGTTACTGTAATACCGCGTTTTACTAAAAGTAAAGCAAGTGTGATGCCAGTTGGTCCCGCCCCTACAATTACAACTTGCACTATTAAGACCTCTTTTTATTAACCACGGATGTAACGGGTCAAGACTATGATGTTCGGATTGCATCCCCCTATTGAAATAGGGAATTATCATCCTTCGATGCTATTTTGATAAAAAGTATTGGAATGTATGATTGAAACTAAGATAAACGCACAACATGCGCTGCATATTCAGTAATTAGTTTATTGTAAGAGCTACATTAAAACAATGGAAAATACATTTTTCGATAAAGTCTTCCGTGATGGCAATGGTGATATTGTTGTGGCTCAACCACCAAACCTACCAATTATCGTCTGGGGCACAGCTACTTTACTATCTCTAGTTTTTACAAGCGGACAAATCAAAACCGGGTTAGAGGTGGTGGCTTTTGGTTCCTTGTTTACTTGGGCATGGGAGGAATTATTTCAAGGTGTTAATTATTTTCGCAGAACGCTAGGTCTTATGGTGTTAATTGGCATTGTTGCATCAAAAGTTATAGCCATAGCGTATTGAATATGAGTGAGGAAATTAAGGTGCAATCGAGCAGTGGTAATGTTTTTGCTGATATGGGATTGGCAAACCCTGAAGAGTTGTTGATTAAAGCGGAACTTGTTCGGCAAATTAGCGGGTT
>JANNFJ010000247.1:0-4906 GCA_031379725.1 Calothrix sp. OTE_75_metabat_31 | reverse complement strand
ATTAGAAGTTGCAACCCAACACTTGCCAAGAAGTCACAATCAAAGAAATATCGTTTCAATCCCTAATAGGGATTATTAGAAGTTGCAACAAGGTAATTAGGGCTGGTTTATTCCCTGGGATAGCAGTTTCAATCCCTAATAGCTAATAGGGATTATTAGAAGTTGCAACATGTCAACCGTCGTACTCGGACTCTGACACTTGAACCCTAATAGCTAATAGGGATTATTAGAAGTTGCAACTCAATCAAATCGCCAATCATCACAACAAGCAAATATCCCTAATAGCTAATAGGGATTATTAGAAGTTGCAACTTGAACCGTCACCCTCGCACACAGTAATAGTGAACCCTAATAGCTAATAGGGATTATTAGAAGTTGCAACCCGATTGCAGGCAATAAGCGCAGTTTGCACGGAATCACCCTAATAGCTAATAGGGATTATTAGAAGTTGCAACCCAACATAGCCTCTTTTTTAGACCAGTCCGAGGCTTGAACCCTAATAGCTAATAGGGATTATTAGAAGTTGCAACCGATCCTCTTCCTTTTGCACTGCCATTAAGATAAACCCTAATAGCTAATAGGGATTATTAGAAGTTGCAACCAGCGAAATATGCCAATACAAGTAAATGCCGCCCAATTGACCCTAATAGCTAATAGGGATTATTAGAAGTTGCAACCGCATCGGTTACTATCCCTAATCTTCCGGAAATAAGACACCCTAATAGCTAATAGGGATTATTAGAAGTTGCAACCGAAAATTTCATTCCCTTATACCCAGGGTAATTTTACCCTAATAGCTAATAGGGATTATTAGAAGTTGCAACGGCTCAGAGCTAGAACTCTTACTATATTTAGTTTTCAAGGTTCAGTTGCGCTAACCTCATCTAAAATACTATTTCAGCTGATGAAATGTCAAGAGCAGGTTCAACAAAATAGCTCAAACACAATGACAAATAGGGTTTCAGAGGTTGCGCTAACCTCACATGGACTAAAAAAGCCTGAAACTTAGACAGAATAAAGGATCTAGCACCTTTAATCAACAATGGTTTTCATACACCCACAGGTTAGCGCAACTAGCTAGCAGATATCAAGCAAAAATACAGTAGGTAAGCGTTAAAATTTATAGTTAGGGAGTAAACAGTAAGCAGTGGCTTACTTATTCGACCAGTATTGCCTGCTGACCTACTTATCTTACTACCAAACTATAGCGGTTTTCAGGTCAGTGAGGTTCAATTTGAAATCGCAAAGCCCGTAGGGGCGGGGAAACCCCGCCCTCGATTGTATTGCATCCAACACAGAAGCGCTATATTTTTCAGGCTGTTTTAAAAAACCTGATAATTTCTCGCACGTGGTCTAAAAATTGCCCATCGGTGGAAAGCTGAGATATTGCTTGTCGGGCTTCGCTAGATAAACGTTCGTGTTCGGTTTGATTGGTAGCACGTAATTTTTCTACGTTAGCTGCTAAACGTGCTAATTCCTTGCGAGTCTCATCCACATATGTTTGCTGAGTTGCAGCAATCGAATAAGGAAATTCTGGGTTAAGTTGTTCTTCTAAACGCTTTACTGTTTCTTCTAAAGTATAAAAACGGCTGCGGAGTTCGCTAATATCTTCGCGGGGATATTGCCATTCTTGACGAATCATTAATAATCTTGCGTACAAATACTCATAGGCGCTAATAGCTGGACGTAACACAGTTAACAATAATGCCGCACCTGACGAAATATAACCGACAGAACTAATGCCAGTTGCAGCCAAAATATATAGACCGAAAGCAGAAATTATATGCAGCGCGATCGCAGTCACTAAGGAGCGCTTTGCTAATACTTTGACATATTCTTGCTGCTTCTGGTCAACGGGAATATTTTTCTGCTTTGATTGTTCTCCCTCTGCTAATACTTGTTTGGCTTGAAAATGAATATTCCAAGGCACGGTAACAATTATTAGCAACCACCAAAAGCTCGCACCACCAATTATCCAGTCAAGAAAGTTACCAGCAGGAATATGAAACCATTGTAATAGCCCAAAAACAGCCAATAGTAAAGTAATAATTCCTACCGTAGAACCGACAAATAAATTCAAATACATCACGCTACCTCTTCACTTACAGGTATTTCTTTAATCGTGGTGTCGGTATCGGCATAATAGAGGCTGCGTGTGATAGTTTGTGGAGCTACACAGGCTATCATTCAATTAAGTAACTCCGCCAAGTTAGTTTTGCTTCTTGAGGATTTTCTTGTGGTTGGGTATTATCGGGTTGTAACAATCGCCAAGTTTTACCTTCTTTTTGCAATTGCATGTAAATCTCAAAAGGCTTTTTATCCTGCATCAGTTCCCGGTTTGGTAATTTTAACTTCAGGTCATAAGTACCCTGAACCCGGTAAGCTGGCAAAGTGTTGATGATTTGATATTTTTGCTGACGAATCGCTAAATGCTTAATCTCAAACCCCTTAAAATTAACCTCCAACTGCTTACTTAACTGCACAGAAGTCTGTTCGACTTGGAGTGCGATCGCTTTTTTGACTAATTTACCCGTCGGTGTCAAAGGGTTGCCACTACAAGCACTCAACAACACTACAAGCACAACCATCATAATCAACCGAACCATCACATTTTCTCCTAATGACTTCTATATAACTTCCCACTGCGATACTATATCGAGTTTGCCTTTACTATGGGTAATGTCACATCCTGCCTATACACGTATAAACACTTACTATTGATTTTAATGCTCACTATTTTTACATTCTCTCAAAAAGTCCTCTTTCAGAGAACTTAAGCTATTAGCCAGGGATTTGCAATCCCTGGCGGAAGAAACCGCAGTCGATAAATATTTAAATACTTAGTTTTTATTATGCTCAAAAATAGAATTAAGGCAAAACACAAATTAGTTGGGTGTTGAAACCTTGGAAGAGACGCGATATTACCCTACAAGAACCCCTTACGGGGAACGCGTCTCTACATCACTCAAGACTTATGACATCATGAACTTACAAGGATGATGCGTAAAGCCCCTCGCCTTTAGGCAGGGAATATAAGCGGACTATGCGACTTGAGACGAAGAACGCTACATTGACTAATGACTTCCGTGATGCGGGTCATTTATATATTTTTTAATTGTTTCACTACTCACGTTTCCAGCAGTACTTACAAAATAGCTACGAGTCCAAAGGCTAGGTAATTTCTGTAGTTCCGGATATTCCTTTCTTAAAAAATAGCTAGAACGACCTTTAAAAGCTTTGATAACTAGATGTGGAGCATCTGTAGGTTTGACACTAATGAATAAATGGATGTAGTCTGGGGCAACCTCTAATGCCAAAATGTCCCAACCATGTTCTGTTGCTAGCGTGAAAAATATGTCTTTAGTCCTTCTAGCTATGTCTCCGACTAAAACTCTTCGTCTCCGTTTGGGTATCCAAACAAAATGGTAATTTAGCAAGTACTTTGCATGGTCACTACTTTTAAACTCGGATTCAGTAAGCATAAATTTATGGTTGCTATGTCGTGACATAACAACCATAATACTGTACAGTTAAATTATCAACATAAAACAAAAACACATCACCCGCATGTTAGTTAGATGGAATTTCAAAATGTTACCTTCCCAATCTCAGGAGGTAACACTCTCTGAATGGTTAGTAACTTTAAGAAAACATCGTAACTTTGCATTACGTGAACGCTCAAACGGATTTGAAACGAATAATAAAGATGCCAATTCTACAATAGAGTATGCTTATAGTTCATACTGCGATTTAAACGATAAAGTTGAATATGGGTCATGCTGCCCTTTGACTTGCCCAATTTTAAAACATGGAGTTATCCCTGAAGATTTTAGTCTTGCAACCAAGCTATCGTCAGTAACAGATAAATATTCTGGCGATAAAACCTCTGTTGTCAAATGGGACAGTCCGGGTGGTATTCAAATGAAAGTGACTACTCATTTACGGAATACTGTTGAATCATTTTCTAGTATTGAATCGACAGTTATACAAAATAACATTTCTAAATTAGATGCGGCATTTAATAACTTCTGGAAATGTGGCAGAGGGTATCCCACATTCATTAAACGGTTGGATAGCTTTGAGTATAATCCAGGACGAGTCACAATAAAAAATATTCGAGAAAACTATGCAACTGTTTACCTCCCTGGTATTGGGGATGTAAAATTCCACAATAGCCGTGATTTAAAAGCTTTCACAAAAACTAAAACCTGTACTGTTAAACGTGCAGCTAGTAGTTGGTACATTTCAATTCTTGTTGATATTGCTGATGAACCAGTAAAACAAAAAGACTTTAGTAAAGTTAAATCGGTTGTTGGTATTGATGTCGGTGTTAACAAACTTGTTTCTTTATCTGATGGCGCATTTATTGAGAATCGTAAATTTGCAACTAACAGAAAAACTGCTCGACGTTTAGCAATTAGACAACGCGCCATTAGTCGCAAACAGAAAGGTTCTAAAAATAAATTAAAAGCTATCCAGGCATTTGCGGCTCAAAACCACAAGATTCAAGAGCAAAGAGACGGGTATAATTGGCAAGTTGCAAACCAGATTGTCAAAGTTGCTGACGTGATAGCTCGTGAAGACTTAAAAATAACCAATATGGTTAAACGGGCTAAACCCAAACACGATGGTAAAGGTGGTTTTTTAAAGAATAAAGCTGCTCAAAAAACCGGATTAAATAAAGTTATTTTAGATTGTGGCTGGGGAGATATTTTTAATAAGATTGCTTGGTTAGCGCTAAAATCTGGTCAGCATGTAATTCTAGTTGACCCTAAAAATACAAGCCTTAAATGCCCTAAATGCGGACATATTGATAAGGCTAATCGTAACGGTGAAAAATATTTGTGTACAAAATGCGGGCATGTTGACCATGCGGATACTGCTGCTTCTAGAAAAATAGCTACTC
>JANNFJ010000210.1:0-8852 GCA_031379725.1 Calothrix sp. OTE_75_metabat_31 | reverse complement strand
AAAAATAGCAAGTCCATGTAACTAATTGTTTTGGTTATTCTGGTTTTTGCGATACTAGCCTTTGAAATTCCAGGGCTAATGCCTCCATCTTGGCTTGATTTTCAATAACTGTTAGCGCAATATATAAATCCGGTTTGATTTTTCAAAAGATACGTAGATACAGGTGCGTTACTAGAAGTGCTAACGCACTCTACGGGTACTTTATTTTTTAAGCGCAAGCGCAGGCTACGCCGGTTCTTGCTTTTTTGCAGGAGTACAAAAATCAAGTAGGACGGCTATATAAGCGGGCTGTGCGACTTGAGTGGCATTGACTAACAAGCCCTAATCTAAAATTACAAGTATTCACTCTCAAGTTTTAATGATGGCTACAATCTGCATAATTAATTTACTTTGCCCCCACAACTTTAATAAGACCAAAATCACACAAAGCAATATTGTGTAAACTCAGTTTGTTGTCTAATGGGGAGAAAAAACCAAAATGCTTAATTTTACCAAAAGCAACAGTATTCCTGTACTACCAAAACGTGAGAACAATCTTAATAAATTTTCTACTTATATTATGCTGGGTAGCCAAAGTAATCAATTAACGCTGCAATGGAAACATCTACCTTCTCTACAACGTAATTTGAAGTTATATGAAGAAAAGCATTACTGTTTTTCTAATTTATTTTGCCACCAGGATAGAGAGATAGAGATAGCAGATTTTTGGCGCAAAGTAGCACTGAATGAATCGCAATTAAAAGCAGATTGGGAGCCGAATAATAAAACACAACTTGCCTATGAACATTTAGCAAGTTACTTTCAGGAAAGATGCTATTGGGCTGCAAAGGATTTATGTAAAAATGGTAACATCAATGATTGGGAAGAATATCTATGTATTGCTAGATTGCTAGTTTACAACCCACTAAATTTGAAAGAAATTTTAGTGAAATATAATCCTCAGAGCGCGAATCTAGATACATATATAACTAGCACATTAACAAAGCATATTAAATCTTCAGCAGAAGTTAGTAGATTTTCGCGTTGGAGATTGTTGTACCAAAAGAGTGATAAAGAACTTATAGAAGCACTCAAAGTACTCGGAATTGTAGAACCAGAAATTTCAAAAATTATTTTTGCGAGAAAATATTTTAAGCAAGTTTATTTAATTAGCAAGGTTAAAAATCCAGCCAGAATTACAGGTAAAAAATGGATAGCTCCTGATTCAGAGGATTTTGAAAAATCTGCTCAATGTTATAACGTAGAAAAGGTATTACCAACCGCACCTCATCAGGTATCTGCTAACTTTACTAAAGTGACTGCGAAACAAATTCAAGATTGGATGGAGATTTGCATTAAAGCTTTGCAAAATTATCCGATTTCAATCATACCAAAATTTTCACTTGATGCTTTGCAATCGGATACGATGATAGCTAAATCAGAACTACAAGTCCCAGAAATCGAATGGTCAGATATATCAAACACTGAAGATACAAGAGAACAAGGATTTTTGGCTCATCAAGCTAACTCGGCTTTATCTGAGCAACTACAAGTCATGAAACTGGATTATCAGAAAATTTTACTTCTCTATTATGGCTTTGGACTCAATCAAAAACAGATCGCAGATCGATTAGGAATTAATCAAAGTTCAATTTCTCGTTACATAACTAGATCCACAATCAAATTATTGTCAACTTTAGCAGGAATCTCCCAACCCCAAGAATGGGTTAAACAGTATGTAGAACGATGGTTAGAGAGAGAGTACCATGCACCAGTACACGAAGATTTGATTCAAGCAGCTTTGGTGTCAGCCATCAAGAAATTACCAAACGAAGAACGGGAGATTTTGCAACTTTATTATGGAGAGCAGATGGAGTCAAGACAAATTGCCAATCGGATAGGTATTAGCCTTCAAGAAATAGCTACAAGACTGACTCAAGCCAGAAATCAGTTACAAGATAAATTGATGGAGTCAATAAATATTTGGATTAAAGAATATTTAGAAAAGTGGCTAAATAATTATTATAAGCCGATAATAAAATTAGCGTTGAGAGAAGCTGAATCAGGAAATCAAGAACTAAATCTATCAGAAAAAATTTCCCTGGTCGAAATGTATATTCAAAATCAATTGCAGTAACTTTATTAAGTAAGGAGAGGGAATATAATGTTGAGTTTATCAGATTTTGTAAGTATTGACACCAAACATCTTTGGTTGCTTTTAGAGACAGCCGAACAACAAAAAGCATGGCAGCTTTCTCAACATCACTCAAACGCTTTAGCAATTTACAATGCTTACCTCAATCGCGTCTGCTTAAGTCCTTTACTTGCTTGGTTTGGTGAGTCGCTGCAAGAATCCACGTTACACCCAGAGGTATTTCCTACTGTCGAAAATTTACCTAGTATCTTGGAGATGGTCAATGGCACAGCAATTAAAATAGGTGAAACCAAGATAGTATTTGTGCCGACTGAAGTAATAGATATAAAAGACTTGTGCGTACCGCAAGAATGGGTAGATATTAAGAGTTGGGCGGCTGATTATTATATACCAGTGCAGGTAAATTTGGATGGTGATGATGATGATTGCTGGATACGAGTATGCGGGTTTGCTACCCATCGTCAATTGAAAAACCAAGGCAAATATAATTCAAGCGATCGCACTTATTCTTTACCCATCGAACAGTTAACTGAAAACTTCACCTTACTTTTTGCTACCCTGGGACTGCGTTGGCAAAAAGAAGTTGTACCTGAAGTAAGTTTATCGGCACTAGAAGCTCAAAACCTATTGCAGAAATTGAGTGATGCTTCTATTTATTCTCCCAGGGTACATTCGGATATACCCTTTGTTCAGTGGGCAGCATTAATTTCCAACGAACAGTGGCGACAACAACTGTATAATCAACGTCTAGGTAAAGAAAAAAATATTGTATCTGTAGTCCCCCCACTCATTCAGGTAAACCTCAGTCAATGGTTTGTGCAACTGTTTGCAGCAGGTTGGCAACCTATCGACGAAGTTTTAAATTCACAGCTAGGATTAGCATTTGAGTTCAGAAGTTCTTCTCCAGCTAAGAAAACAGGTGTAAATGGAGTCAAGTTAATTGATTTGGGGGTACAATTAGGAGGAAAATCTTTAGCACTGATGGTTGCTCTGTCTTTAGAAGCAGAAGATAAAACTGCCATTATCGTACAAGTTCATCCCACTGGTAATGAGAAATACGTGCCACCAAATCTCAAACTTCTGCTCTTAGAATCGGGAAATGTCCTACAACAAATTCAATCTAGAAGTCGAGATTCCTATATTCAACTTAATCAGTTTAAAGGTTTAAGCGGAACCAGCTTTTCTATTCAACTCACTCTTGATGATTTTAGTATGATAGAAAATTTTTCGATTTGAAAGAGCGCTAATTGGTATTTTTAAGCTAAGAGCGAATAAATTAACACTCTTCAATGTAATATGTATTAAAGTCCAATACAATTTAGTTAACTAAGTTTGGGGCTTTAATTCGCTTGTCTCTATAGGCAGGATCTATTGTATTGGGGATTTTACCCCGATACAATACGTGCCAATTAGTTTAAGGATTGTTTATGGATTCACATCTGTAGAGACATTACGGGCAACGTCTGTATCAAAGCTATCTTTCTGGCAGATTCCCTGGTCAGAAAATCATTGCGTTAACTTCTGCATTTACCCGTAACTCATAGCTACCATTAAATTAACGATGAGTAAGTTAATTGTTATCAACCTGGAAAAAGGTAATTTAAACGATGGCTTTTCCCCTGTGACTACATATTTGTGGGATAACAACTCTCGTCCAATAAAATTTACAGGTAGTTTGCCTCCTGCACCAGAACTTATTGAACTCTATAAACGCTTTCAATTAATATATCAAGCACTTCACGAACGATTGAGGAATCGTTCGGGAATCGAAATAGAATCGACAGGTTTAAATAACGTTAGTAAAGTAGATTTTAATGAAGTTCAAGAAGATTTATATAAAGCAATCAATTCTTGGTTAAACTCGGATTTATTTCGCCCAATCGACCAAAAATTGCGAGAGGAAGTTGCTTTAGATGAAGAATTTCAAGTTATTATCGAAGCCAGCGACAATCTTCTGCGACGGCTGCCCTGGCATCTGTGGAGTTTTATTGAGAATTACCAATCATGCGAAGTTGCTGTAAGTACCCCAAAGTATGAGCGGATAAAATCATTCCCCAGACAGAAAAAAAACAAAGTTAGAATATTGGCAATTTTGGGTAATAGTCAAGGAATAGATATTCAGCAAGATAGAAATATTTTAGAACAATTACCTCATGCGTCAACAGTATTTTTAGTAGAGCCTTCACGTGAGGAGTTAGATAAATGCCTTTGGGACGAACAAGGCTGGGATATTCTATTTTTTGCAGGGCACAGTTACAGCCAAGGCGATTGGGGTCAGATACATATAAATCAAACCAGTAGTTTAACAATAAACGAATTAAAAAATGCGTTAAAATATGCAATTTCACGCGGATTAAAAACAGCTATTTTTAATTCTTGTGATGGTTTGGGATTAGTGCGACAGTTAACTGATTTGCAAATTACTCAAATTATTGTTATGCGCGAAGAAGTACCAGATTTGGTAGCGCAAGAATTTGTGAAACATTTCTTGGGAGCTTTTTCTGGCGGTAAATCTTTGTATTTAGCGGTGCGTTATGCACGTTTAAGATTGCAGGCTTTAGAGGATAATTATCCGGCTGCATCTTGGCTACCTGTTATTTATCAAAATCCAGCCGAGGAACCTTCGACTTGGAGAGAAGTGAAGGCTTCAACTCGACGATGGCGACTTCTTCAAACAGTATTTTTGAGTGTCATACTAACTCCATCAACATTACTATTTCTTCTTCATAGATTACCATTTCATATTACTAGTTTACCGCCAAGTAGTTTTCAATATACTTGTGGAATCAAGAGCTTTTCTATTGTTGGGAATAACCTATCAGCAGAATGTAAACAATCTGATGGCAGTTACAAACGAACAACTATCAGCGTTCCTGGTATTCGCAATCGTAATGGAAATTTGGTGTTTGTAGGTTTTAGTAATCCTAGTAATTTTCAAGATACCAATGAGTGTAAGAACATTTCTCTTACTCAGTATAAAATATCGGCAGATTGTCAAAGAAATGATCGCAGCTACAATCGAACAAGCATTAGCCTTCCTAGCATTCACAATCATAATGGAAATTTGGGTATAAATAAGGAAGATAAGCAGAAGTTTTCGTCATGTCACACTTTAGAAATAGCGAAACATCTTTATTTATGCAGTTTTGGCATTAGTGACGAAGTACAAAAAAGTTCATTAGTCCTATTCCCTAACGGCGAAAAAGATCGGATTAATGATATTTTTCAAAAAGTCATTAAACGAAATGCTACAGATGAAGAGCTAAATTATTATGTGGAACTTTTAGCAAAAGGAGCAGCATTAAGTTCGATTGATGCTGATATTACCAAAACCTCTTCACTTCTACAAGATGGTAATATTATTTCATTAGAATGTAAAGGAGACCAATTTACTGGTTTGACATGGTTACATGGTATGACAAAAAATGAAGATGTGGTTTTAGCTCGTAATACAGATACTCATTTGACTGGTATTAAATGGAAGGTACATGTTATTAGAAATGGAGTATTTGCCTTAGAAAATCAGGAAAACATTAATGGTTCAAGATGGTTGAATAGTATAATAAAACCCATTGCAGATGTTAACTTAGCTCTTAACAAAGATAATAGCGATAAATCCACAGAATGGAAAATCCATATAATTGGTGATGGAGTTATAATGTTGGAAAATCAGGGAAAAATTGCTGGTTCAAAATGGCTAAATGGTGTAACATACAACGGTGGAGATATTAACTTAGAACCTGACACGAAAAATACAGGTATAAAATGGAGAATTATTAAACAGTGAAAGCCCTTATTTTTTGTTGGTGGTTATCTTAAGAAACGAACGCTTATAAAAGAAAGTAATTGAGAATAAGCTGCGACGCATCTAATTTTTATATAAGGATGCGGGCAAGATGCCCGCACTACCATGATTTTACATTTTTGGCTTATATAATTTAGCTGCACATCAGCTTATCCCATTTTTACAAAAGCATCAAATAGTACAAAGTGGGGTTCAATATTTATGCAACTTCATATTAAATTGGTATTACACCTTGAATTGACTCAACCAGGGACTCACACAAACCCCTAATTTTTGCCCTAACCTAAGTAGCTGCTGACATTGAGTCGTATCTTGATTATTATCGAGAGCCAATTTACACCCCGGTAAAATCTGACTGTACAAACACTGAAAATAAAGCTCCTGCGATCGCGCTAAACAAATCCCAATATCCAGTTGATGCGCGATATCAACCAACTGCTCGAATCGTTGAATCTCCACATCCACATTATCGCCTGTACCGTGCAACAACTGCCAAAGCGATCGCATAATTATCTGCTCTAACATTACCTTCCCTTCGGACACATTCAACCGACACCGCAAATGTTTCGCTTCGGTTGCGATCGCTTTCAACTCCACCAGATGATTTGCACTTTGCATCGGGTCGGTAATATCCTGCTCTAACCCCCGCAATGCTAACATGCACTTATGGCTCAAAGCTATCTCCGCAGCAACCTGTAACTCTTGCGGTGCAGGCAACTCATCCCTGTGAAATGCCATCAACACACCGTAATTATCCCGATACGCTTGGGTATAAAGCTGGTCAAGACGCGAGAGCGTTTCCCGACTCAATAGCTTCATAATTCGTTGCCTTTCCTCAGCAAACAAATTCTGTAAACTAAATGCTTCTTCGCCAAATAAATGTACCATCATCATAATTGTTTGCGCTGCACTTGCCTGTTGCAGCACCTCAAACAATTTTTCTTTTAATTGGCTGTAAGCACGTCTACCTTCACTCGGTTGGATGCAGCAGTGGAAATCCCAACCACCCAAATGCAGTACTGCAAAAACTAAATCCTTACTTTCTAAAGTAATTTCCGACACCAAGGTTAAATGACCCACTGCTAGTGTCAAAGCTCCCATGCGTTCAAGGTGGTAATCTTCCTCGGTTGCACTGTAGCAATAAACACGATTCTTATTACTACTTTGCTGACGATGCCCGTTAAATATCGAAGTAATCGCGTAATGCGCTGCAACCTGTTTAAAGCTAACTTGTGCAGTAACTACAAGTTGTCGGTAAACATCAGTACCATTTTGGAATATATCAATGTTAGTGGGAGCAAGGGCAAGCTGTTTCAGGAAACCGCTTTCCAATTGTACCCCAGCGACTTCGGCAGCGAGTTCGAGAGCGCGGGCAGCATAGCGAAGAATTTGCGTACCTTCAGGACGGGAAATTTCCTCAAAGAACCAACCGCAACTAGTGAACATCAATAATGCATGGCGCTGCATTTCTAGCAACCGTAAAGCTTCTATTTGCTCAGTAGCATTAAGCTCATGGGTTTGATGACGAGCCAGAAAACGGTTAATATTTTCAGGAGTCCGCGAACTTATGACCTCAACATACTCATCGCGGGTTTGCCAAGGGTCACAGAAATACTTTCGACCATGTTCCTCGTAAACTTCGATCAGGCGATCGCGCAACCAATTTAAAGTATCGCGCAGCGGTCGCCGCCATTTCAAGTGCCATCCTGATGCACCACCGCAGCCGCAATCATCTTGCCATCGTTCAACACCGTGGGCACAACTCCAAGCTGTAACAGGTTTGAGTTCGACTTCCCAAACTGGAGGATTCAAACTCAGATAATGGGCAAAATTCGTTACCGTCCAACCCCAACGGGGAAATTCTCCAGTAAAAGCATAAGCGAGGGTTTTTTCAGTGCCGCTTTTGTGGTGTCCAAAGGTTTCCCCATCGGTAGCAACCGAAATTAACTGCGATTGTCGTCGATCCCCACGGACTGCAGCACCAATCCGTCCGGCAAAATGGCTGGAATTGTACACAACATCGCTAAATCCCATATCCCGCGAAATCGGGCCGTCGTAGAAAAATATGTCTATATAGGGATTGTCATTTGTGCTTGGTAGTTTATCTGACAACGGACTATTGACTACTGACAACTGACTATCCTTCAAATAACAGCGATAAGGACGAGTGGGATCGATTTGATTGCCACCAACTTCGTCCCATTCATGGCTGGGATCGGTTTCGGTTGCTAGGAGACGACAGCGTTGTGCTTGGGAGGGTGCGAGAACAATAAACTTGATCCCCTCAGCAACTAATATGGATAAAGTTGGATAATCTACAGCAGTTTCTGCCAACCACATCCCTTCTGGGTCGCGTCCAAATCGAGATTTGAAATCAGCCTTACCCCAACGAATCTGCGTGTATTTGTCGCGTTCGTTAGCCAAAGGCATGATGATGTGATTATATACTTGCGCGATCGCATTGCCATGTCCGTTCAACCGGGCACAAGATTTGCGGTCTGCTTCCAAAATCCGTTGATATACTTCAACATCGTGCTTTTCCAACCAAGACATCAGCGTGGGGCCGATGTTAAAGCTCATATACTCGTAATTATTGACGATCCCCACAATTTCGCCTCGGTCATTATACACCCGTGCAAAGGCATTGGGGCGATAACATTCATTATGAATGCGTTCGTTCCAGTTATGGAATGGGGCAGCACTTGGCTGACGTTCAATCGCGTCTAAATAGGGGTTTTCCCGTGGCGGTTGGTAAAAGTGTCCGTGTACCGTCACATAGACCCCCGCAGCCGTTTTCAAGGGGTCTACGTGGCGATTTAACTGGGGATCGATTGTCGAAGCCTTTGCAGGCGAGTAAGAACCAGAACTAGCTGGCAGTTCAGCAGCAGTCATGAATTATTCCCAATAGAGGAT
>JANNFJ010000199.1:0-9571 GCA_031379725.1 Calothrix sp. OTE_75_metabat_31 | reverse complement strand
GGAAAATTAGAAGAAGCGATCGCATCCTACGACAATGCACTCGAAATTAAACCTGATGAGCATCAAGCTTGGTGCAACCGAGGTGTTGCGCTGAGACAGTTAGGAAAATTAGAAGAAGCGATCGCATCCTACGACAATGCACTCGAAATTAATCCTGATGACCATCAAGCTTGGAACAACCGAGGTATTGCGCTGTATGAGTTAGGAAGATTAGAAGAAGCGATCGCATCCTACGACAATGCACTCGAAATTAAACCTGATTACTATCAAGCTTGGTGCAACCGAGGTTTTGCAGCAGGAAAATCAATTAGTTGTAACGAATTACTGGCTTTTTCCAGTAATGTTGCAAGACGGAACCCCACCCTTAACCAACGCGGATATGAAGGAAAATTAGCAAGCTATCAGTTTGGGTTGGATAATTGTCGCCAAGACACTCACCCCGAAGGTTGGGGAATGTTGCATCATGCTATTGGTAAAGCCCACTATTATCAAGGACGCAGCTTTTCCTATCCCCGTTCTTACTACCACAAAGCTGTACAGGAATACAACGAAGCACTAAAAACCCTAACAGAAACAGATTACCCTGAATTGCATCTGGAAGTTTTAAAAGACTTAATCCAGGTTCAATTAACTCTAGGTGAAACCGCAAAAGCTGCTGAACTCGAACGGCGGGGTACAGATGTGTTACGGCGCTTGCTAGAAAAATGCGAAACTGCTTCTAAGAAACAAAAGTTAGCTTTGAAATTTGCAGGTTTTCAACAATTAACTGTTGACTTAGCTGTGCAGTCTGGTAACTTGTGTGATGCGTTGTTACTTGCTGAACAAGGTAAAAATGCTTGTTTATCTTGGTTATTAGCTGGTAATGATAATGAGATTTTCTCACCTAGCTACAGTCAAATACAGCAATTAATCAATCCATCCACTGCAATAATTTACTGGCATCTCAGCCCTTATGCTCTTCACATCTTTATTCTTACACACAATGCCTCCTCACCCATTGTCATAAATTCTGACACAGGAGTGGAAAGATTGCACGAGTTTGAAGAGTGGGTGCAAGATTGGAATAAACAATATCGTAGCGATGATAAAAGTAAAATATCCGATAGCCCAGAAGGGAAGAAGACAGAGAAATGGTGGAGTAATTTACTAGAAAAACTAAAGCGACTGAGTCATATTCTTGATATCTCCACAATATTCTCATCAATCCAAAATCTAAATATCCAATTAAATATCCAAAATTTAATATTGATTCCCCATCGTGATTTACACCGCTTCCCTCTCCATGCGCTTTTCGATTTCTCTTTTGTAAATGAAGGAGAGTCAGAGGGTGTAAGGAAAAATTTATTTAATATTACTTACCTACCTAGCGCCCAAATAGGTATTAAATTATTAGCCAATCAGCAACAAATAACTTATGGGGAAAATGCACGTCTCATTAGTATAGAACATCCTAGCAACGCACTTCCCAATTTAGAATTCGCCGAAATCGAATCAGAGGCGATTTGCAGAATGTTTCCCAACCATAAACGCATTAGCTCAAATGATGCTACTAAAGAAGCCTTAAAAACTAATCTACCTCAAAAAGAATACAATATTTTCCACTTTACTGGACACGCTTCCCACAATTCCCATAGCCCTAAAGATTCTTATTTGGCTTTAGCAGGTGAGGATAAACTGACATTAGCCGATATCTATGAATTTGATTTAGCTAACTACCGACTTGTTAGCCTTGCAGCTTGCGAAACTGGGATTACAGGAAATAATACTATTACTACCGAATATGTTGGACTTGCCAGTTGTTTTACAGCTTGTGGTGTTGCCCATGTTATCAGTACCTTGTGGACAGTTGAGTCTGCTGCTAGCGCTTTGTTAATCATACAGTTTTACGAGCGCTTACAAGCAGGTACATCAGAAGCAGTTGCTCTGGTTGAAGCAACCCAATGGCTGCGAAATGTCACAAATACACAACTGCAAGAGTGGTACAAAGCAGAACTTGCGAAAGTCTCTTCCGATAAATCTGCCTTGGAGCGTTTTCTGTCACGTTGTTTAGAAAAACTAAATACCACACAACCCGACAAACAACCATACAAACACCCTTACTATTGGTCAGCGTTTACACTTACAGGTAATTTTTAATTATGAACCCAACACAAGTTTCTGAAGTAAAAGCCTTTTTATTTGCACTATACCAGCTTGACTCACCGCTCCCAGAGTCGGTGCAAAGCGAGATTAATCAAATTAACATTAACATTTCCACAGATATTAACAAGCTTTATGGTATCGCTAGCAGTTATCCGCCACTAGCAAAACTCTACGAGCAAGTTATCGATTTTTTTGATACAAGGGCTGAGATACGTAACAAAGGAATTGATGATATACCTGAGTATAAGCCAGACCTATTTAATACAGAGACAGAAAATGTTTCTTCCGAAATTGAACCAAAATTAGTTGAATTTGACCAAAAAGTTGATAATAATAGGCTCACTAAAATAATGGCTCAAGTAACTCAAGCGCTTAACTCTGTGAAAACAGCAAAAGATGTAATTAAAACAATACTCTCTAGTAATTAATATTTAAAATTATCATACAATCATTAAAATATGACTAACCAAACTTGCTTAATCTACCCAACCCTTAATTTATTTCTCTATGACCTCAAAGAAGGATTAGGGCAAAATGAGCAAGAAATAAATTTAAATTCTCTACATTTTTGGCAGAAAATTTACCGCGAATCATTAGATATTAATAGTGAGCATTTCCAGAAATTACAGCAAGCAGAAAAAGATAGTTCTGAATACGTTGAATTACTGATACCAAGTCTAGTCGAAGTTTTTCCATATCCTTTAGGGCTAGATGGTTATTATTACCCTGTAAAGTTAGGAGATACTTATGGCTTACAGGTCAATTGCACTGCAACAGATATGTCTGTTGGTAAAAATTCACCTCTTGATATCGCTTGCTTGTCAGAAGTTCAAAACAATATTTTAGAGCAAATTAATGACCAAAAACCAGAACTCAAACCCAAAATAGGTCAAACGTGGTTAATTTGGGGACAGTTAGCAGCAGATAACCAAGATATATTAAAAACCGCTCAACAATGCTATGAACAGCTAAAACTACCGCATAAACAAGAATGGAATGAAAATAAACTTATTATCAATCAAGGCAGTTTTTTGGGAGGAACTATTTTTGAATTGTGGTGCCTACCCTCCCAATGGGAAAATAATGATGGTTATCACATATTAATTTGTCTATTCCCCAATTATCTCAAACTTAATAATATTCAATCAGTTAACAGAAAGTTTTATCCGTTATTAATGCGTTTGCTGGGATACCGTCATAAAATTCTTTGGGCTTATTCTCAATCTCATATTTTGAAAGCTAATTTAAAGCAAGGTGCAAAACTAGTAAATAAAACAGTTAATGACTTAAATAATAGTTTGAAACAAGAATCTATACCTCTGACGCAAATACAAAAAACTTTGGTTGAAACACCTAACATACTATTGACTTACACAAATAACCTGAGTTATTTAGATGACCAGCGCCGTACTATTAAGATTAATCTTAGTAATTATAACAAGCGTTGGCAAAAGTTTCTAGAATTAGATAGTAATAGCGATTGGAATTTTTGCAATATATTTAGTGAATTTACTCAAGAGAAATTTTTAGAATAAATCGAAGCAGACCAAGCTAATTTTACTCCAGGACTAGCATTAATAGAAAATACGATTAAAACAGTTCAAGGTGTAATTGATATTCAAAAATCAGAAAAAGAACAACAACTTAATCAAACAATTGGTATTGCAGGTGTAGGACTTGCTAGTAGTCAAATAGCTACTGCGGTTATCTTGGCTCAAGAACCCAATAAATATAGCGAACATTTGGGTTTTAGATTCGGTGTTTTTGGGTGGAGTTTAGTTATTGGTTTACTGTTTGCCATACTAGCATATAGCTTTTTCCGTATATTTCGCGGTAAGTAAATAACATTACATCCAACCACACAGGCGTCGCTCCACTACCCTTGCTCCGGTTAAAAACTGTGTCCCGGAACGGCGAGAAGGTTTGGGTTTTGTAACATAAATATCAGCTTCTAGCCTACGCTGGGCAATTGTAGTATTCCGCATTGCCAACTCTAAACCCCACGTAAACATTTTTCACATATATTCAAGGCACTAACAGAATTTAATTAGATCGCCTCTTCCCAAATGCGTATAAAGCATAAACTCTGGAATTATTTTGGATGTTTTAAGTAATTTTTCTACTTTTGGTTTATAGCTATCCTTAATACAATTTAATACAATTTGATTTGTATTTTTGTATGCAGCACAACGTGTCTTTCTATTCATGCAATTGAGTTGCCAAATAAGGCGAAGTTCATTATACTTCTCTTTTTCAAGAATATCTAAACCGAATTTATTAAAAATAGGTCGCAATAAATCATCCATATATGATGTCCGAATATTGTGAGATATTAAATTTAACCAGCTTTCATGTACCCGATTATTAACTGCATATGCTAAATTATTGAGAACACGAAAATATAGAGTGAATCCTCCATCAACAGAAATTGGAAGGAATGTTGAGATAACAGAAAAGCTACCTTTTTCAAAGAAAGCTTGAGCAATGGTGTTTGGATTTCCATAGATGGGAGTTCCCCAACAGCAAGATAGGATAACAAGGGGTACTTGAGGTAAATTTTCTACAATATCCCCTCCAGTAAGCTTTTCGTCCCCCAACCAAATATAACTTCCTTCATTCTGGTTATCAAAATTTCCATGAGAATCAATAATTAACAAGTCAGGATTAAATTTATTTACTACTTCAAAAAAATCTTTTTTTGATTGTATATGAGCAGTTTTATATGGTAGATTATGCGCTTCTTTATTTATAAGAGCGTGATTTTGATATGTTTCAAAAATGACATCATCTTTTTTAGCTCCACAAATAACTAAAGTTCGATGTAGAATATTTTTCTGAATTTGAAACTTTTGTGAGCTATTAGTATTGTATTGGGAAAGGATACTGGTTAGTCCAGTTTCTGGAGTTCGACAAATATCACATAAAAAAGCTAAAGGAATATCCTCAAGTAATAACCATTCAAGTGGAAGATCGGAAATGCTAAAAATGCAATCTATATAATCTTTTATATAATTTACTATTTCTGATGGTAAATTATTTGACAAAGCTTTGCCAATATCGAAAATATTTTTGCGGAGAGAATCAATATTATTAATTTTTTTATACTGTGAAGGAGATAGCCTACTGACATAAGTATTAAGGGATGCCCCTCTTATCGGAACTCTAATAAAGGGTGATGACTCAAAGCTTGAGTGAAGATAGCCAACAAAATCTATAAACCTTGCATGGTTTTGTTTCAATTTAACCATTGATAATAGTATATTTTTATCAATGTCATAATTACCGACTTTTGTTTCAATATTGTAATTGTAATCATGAATGTTTTGTTCAACAAATCTTGCATGACGTACTTGTTTTAAAAAATTTATATCACTTTTATTATTTTTAATATCTTTGTTGAATAATTCACGATAGCTCGGATTAAAATATGAATAGGACAGAATAAGAGTAGGTGGTAAACAATCACTGAATGTATTTTTTGTATTGTGAAGTTCCATCAAAGTAGATACTGCACCTAAGTTTAGTGCTGTTTCTACAAGAAATTCCGATCTTTTGTTTTCATTGATTCTTTTTATTTCAAAAATATCACCAGCTTCTAGAGAAAATATTTGACATAAATTAGCAATATTACTTCTAGAAGGAAGGAAATCTGCAATTTTTGTAAACTCATTTAAATTTAATATTTCTTTGGTTTCTTCAATCCTTTGTTGTCTTATATTAGCAAATGAGTCAGGGTTAATATTTAATTCTTTAAGTGCAATATTTAATATTTTTTTGCTGAAATCTTTATATGTTAAAAAAGCTTTATCTTTTAAATTATCTGAAGCCAGTATTTTTGAATAAATTTTTTCATCATTTGAAGAGATAATAAAACATCTACTCAACCCTTCAATAATTTCAAATATTTCTTGATTTGGCGTATTTAAGAAAAAAACTAATACTTTAGATGGGATTTGAAATGAAAACTTGTATTTTTCTCTTGAATAATCATCAAATAAAACTTTAAACTCAGTATGAAAAGAAATATTATTTTTTTTATTTACCTCATGCCACAACGAGGGATTAATAATTTGAACAATACTTTTAGGCATGTAAAGTATTAAATCTAATAAATTAGATTGAAATATTTCTGGAACTTCAAAATCAACTAATAAAGGTCTTTGCCCTATAAGAAAATACTGAATTTTATCTTCTGGTATCGGTCTAAATAAGTGTTTAGTAATATATTTTGACATAGCAGTGAATTTACGATTAAAAGTGGTAACTTATTAAAAACTATAATACATAAATAGAGGTTTCGGGTTGGCGCTTATTACTTGTACAGAGCGTACTCTTCGCAACACCCTCACAGTATAAAATACTTCTAGGCACAGCGACCTCCTAGCCAATCGCTAAGTAATATCTTCATCAACGCAGTCAAAAAGTTTACAGTTCCCATTTATATCTATACTGGCATCTTGCAAATCTACGTATTGATTCTTAATTTTAAATCAATATGTTATTAATATTACTGAAATACGCGCAACTTGCCAGCCTTAGCCTGCGTAGTTGGATTCCGCGCTAAATTAATAATGATGCAAACAGTAGAATCTAAGTTATGAGTTGGATATTACATCATTCTCAAAGTGAGCAATATGCAAAATTGGCTGAGGAAGCCAAGAGAGAACATAATAACGCTCGTGCCATAGAACTTTATCGACTTGCAGCCGAAGCAGAAATTTTAGCGCTCAAAGCTTTAGAACCAACTAAAACAAGAACAATCGGTATAACAGCAGTCAGTGCAGCCTCCTTATTATACAAAGCGCAAGAATTTCGTTCTTCCGAGCAACTTGCTTACCAATGGTTAATAACCGACTTACTCCCTACCTTTGCTGTCCATTAATTACAGGAGTTACTGCAAGCAATTTGGAGTGAAAAAGAAATAGTGCAAAAAAGAGCCTGAAAAATAATGTGAAAACAACTTAAATTTATTTAAAAGGCTAAAACGTAACTATTATTACAACCAACAAGCAGTTCATTTCAATGAACTTCAGTCTCAATGCTTACGGGTTTCCAACACAACGTATATGAACACATCCCATGATTAGTAAATAACATCACAACCCAATACGCACGTTAGTGGAGTACAACTAGACTGTTGACTTTGTGTGTTTTTAAAAGTAAAAGTTCATGCAGCTTTTGTGTTTCCTTTTTTTATTCCTGGACTGGAGGCACTGCCTGGGAACCCGTCAATAGGCGGTTTGGGAGAGTTTTTGCGTAAGTCCTACTTATTTACATCACCGCATAATCACTCATTTCCCGCATATAAGGAGGATAAAAACCGATCACAATATCTTGCTTCGGCACATCCAATTCAACTAAATCAGCCGCAATATCATGCTCTGTTGAATTATTGAAAATCCATACTTTTTCATTCCGGATATCTAGATGTATAATACATTGATGCACCCATCGCTGATGATGCCAACCAAAATGCACAATTTGATAGTGGTTGCGCTGTGTATCGAAAACAGTTTCAACCTCAAATTCACCATAGGCAGGCTTAGTTTGAGCGTAACTTATCAATAATTCCTGTACTATTTGCTGATAGTGTGTTAGTCTATCCATTGGACAATTTCTTCATTCTTAATATTGTAAACAATGAGTTTTATTGCATTTTCTTGTAACATTGAAGCTGGAAAATCAAGTTAAAAAAAGCTGTTATAAGTCAAATCAGGCACTGCTAAATAAAGAATGCGGTCGGCATCTTCACGACGCAGCGCTGCCCGGTAGTTAATAAACTGCCCCAATGCCATATGAAACTGTGAAATTGTCGATGTACTTGCCAAAAAGCTTTTGACTTCAACCGCAATTTTTTCAGTCCCTCGTTCTGCTGCCAACAATCGTTCCGCCCCTAAATCAATTTCCATATCAACACCACCTACCTTGATTTCTAATCGGTCGTGAGTAACATTCCACCCATTTTTGATTAGAGCGTTTTTAACAACCTCATGAAAACGATCTTTTGCCACTTCAAACCAGTCACCCTATAGTTTGCGACTTTAACCTACCACATTATTTAAATTTTAGCGGCATTATTCCACAATATGTAGGGGCACGATATATCGTGCCCCCACGGGACAATCTATAAATTCTGATTTCAACAGTAGCTTTTTATGCCGCAAATACTCATATACAGTATAATTATTGAGAAAAATCGCCTTTTCATCTATAGTCAAAGTCTTTAATTATACTTTTCTTGATAGAAACATAGATATGATTAAAGCTTTGTTAATTGAAATATCTAAACAGTAAACATCTTGCTTCATATTTCTGGCACAATCAACAATGAGTTTGAGTCATGGTACATTATTCGACAGTATATAGTTGACTTTTGTATTTATGAGTAACCGATTCAATCAAAAATCCCTTATCTTATCAGCTTTTGCGGCATTATCGATTGTCGGTTGCGCTGGCAATAATTTACATACTCAGTCAAAAAAAGAACTAACTTCGCAGCAATATTCACCCGTACAAACTGTATCGTTTACCCCCAAACAAGAGTTAGCACAAGTACCTACCTCTTACCAAGTTATTGATGAGTTAAAAAAAGATAAGTTTACTATCCAAGGTAGTCGAATTCTGGGTAATGGAAACTTACCAACTGCGAAAGTTACCTTCAAACCCAGCGATTTACTCACTACTCTTATTAATACTCGCAAATATTTCCAGGAACATAGTGAAGCTGACCCGGATATTCTCCGTCCCGGGTTACTCGGTACGCAGGGGGTAACTGTTGATGATACTCTCAAAACTCTCGATTTTATGATTGCTACCTTGCAGGAGGATATCGCAAATAAACGTCCAACTCGTCTGCAAGATACCAATTTCATCAACGAAAATTTTCGAGTTATTAAGTGGAGTCCCTATAACCCCAAAAAACCCAACCAAAAGCAACTACGGATGACAAAATACGCTGTCTTCACGCATCCTGGTTCCTGTAAAAAGACTTCATCTTTCAATGTCCCTATTTACAGCTTGAAAGATAACTTAGCTGCGAATAAGTTCTATACCAAATACACTAAGCAAGATGTTTTGTCGGGAATTTACGAACCTGGTGGTAAGGAATTTGGCAAAGTTGAACCTCTTGCATATCTAACTCGACAGGGGTTGGAGGAAGCTTTGATGGAGGGTACTATCCTAATTAACTTCCCTGATGGTTCGAGTGGATTTTTCAATGTTGACCGTAGTAATGAAATTCCTTTTGTTAAAGGTGTACAACCCCGCAATCAAAAACGTTATTGGTATTTTAGAAAGGTTGATGCTATCAAGGGTTACGGCTATAAGATTGATGCAAAAATCTCGATTCAACCTGGTGTAACTTTTGCTGGTGATGTCTTAAATATCGGTTTGGGTAAAATGGTTGTGTTGGAATCTGGAAAAGGTAAAA
>JANNFJ010000185.1:0-5301 GCA_031379725.1 Calothrix sp. OTE_75_metabat_31 | reverse complement strand
TTTTACGAACAGTTGGGATTTACTGTCATCGAACGATTTACAACAGGCTATACCTTAGCCTGTTGGATGTCTGGGTTAAATGGCAGAATCGAATTAATCCAAATCCCTGAACCAAAACCCCCCGCAGATGCATTTGCAGATGAGCATTATGTAGGGTATTATCATGTCTCATTCGATTTAACCGAAGTTACATTCGATTTGTCGGATTGGTTGGCAAATCTGAAGGAACGTTTTGAGGTGTCTTCCCAAAATCATCCCGATGGCTTGTTAGCGCTAACTGTTCTTTTAGAACCAACCCAGCAGCAAATTGGTTCAACCGTTTACGAAGTTGCCTTCGTTGCTGACGCAGATGGTTTACCTCTCGAATTCATTCGAGTTCTAGCAACACTTTAACAAGTACAAGTAGGTTGCCGATAACGATTTTTTGTTATCCCACAGTATATAGGGGCACGATGTATCGTGCCCCTACAGGTTAACTAATGGTGTCCTTAACAGGTAGGTTAATCGTGTCGTTAACAAATGATATTCAAATATCTAACTTAGATATTTATCTTAGATTTTGAAAGTATTGATGCAATTGAAAGCGTCAGACAGAGTTTATCCGGGGCACTACTATCGCTAAAATGACAATTTTTCATTGAAATTGCATTTTTTAGGTATTTATGCTCTATTTTTATTAATTGAGGCTTGGCTTGCGCTAAAATTACTTAACCCTCGAAAAATAGTTTCGGTGTTATCTACTAAACATATTTACAGTTATATTCCTCGGTAAAATGATTTTATCTGTAGTGTTGCCGAGGTGACAGAAGACGATGGGGGTTTACACTATAGTCAATAAAAAAATCTGTACTCAAATTTACAGACAATTTTTCACAATGCGTGCTTTCTGTGTTTTATAAATTGTATAAGTATCGTTTTCCATTACTAATTTTAAGTCTCTGGTTGGCTGTCGTATTACTGCTAAAAGATTATTCTGCTAATAGTCAGCTAATAGCTGCATCTAAACCAGCAAATACCCAGCATGTAGTGTCACAAAGAACAATAAATAAAGCCGTGAATGTCCATGTCCGCAAGACAGTTTTGGAAAATGGTCTTACTATCATTACCAAAGAAGCCCATACAGCACCCGTAGTAACAGTACAAGTCTGGTATAAAGTAGGCTCACGCAATGAAGAAACGGGAGTAAATGGGATTGCTCACCAGTTAGAACATATGATGTTCAAAGGCACGAAAACCCGTCCAGTCCAGTTTGGAGGATTGTTTAGTGCATTGGGTAGTGACTCGAATGCTTTTACGAGTTTCGACCAAACTGCATACTATGGTACTGCCGAGCGCAAAAAACTCAAAGCGTTGTTAGAGTTAGAAGCTGACCGGATGCAAAATTCCCTCATTGAATCCGAGCAATTGGCAAGTGAGAAGCGGGTAGTAATTTCCGAATTGCAAGGTTACGAGAATAGCCCCGAATATCGGCTTAATCGTGCGGTTATGCGGTCAGTATTTCCCAACCATCAATATGGTTTACCAGTGGGTGGGACAAAAGCTGATGTAGAGAACTTCACAGTGGAGGAAGTTCAAAAGTACTATCGTAATTTTTACAGTCCCAATAATGCCGTCCTAGTAATTGTAGGTGATTTTCAAACTGAACCGACATTGGAAACAGTTAAAGAAATATTTGGGAAACTATCAAAAAATAGTGATGCAAGTCAAGGCTTTAAAAGTATCAGTCAGAACTTGACAATTGCTCGCAATTCAGGTAATAAAATAGTTTTGCAGGAACCGGGGGCGGCTGCGATATTACAAGTAGTGTATCCGTTGCCTGATATTAAGCACCCAGATGTCCCTGCATTGGATGTAATGGATTATATTTTATCTGAAGGTAGAAATTCTCGGCTTTATCTAGCCTTGGTGGATTCGGGTTTAGCAACTGATATTTCGGGTTCGGTTGCAAGTTTGGTCGAGTCGGGTTGGTACGAAATTTCGGTGACAGCTTCTCCTAAGCAAGATTTGCAGAAAATTGATGCGACTGTAAACAAAGCGATCGCATCCCTTGCCCAAAAAGGTGTAACATCCGATGAAGTAAACCGAGCGAAAGCACAATTTGAAGCATCTATAGTTTTGGGTAACCGCGATATTACCAATCAAGCGATGCAGTTGGCTAACGATGAATTGGTGACTGGAGATTTTGACTATATAAATAATTACTTAAAACAGATACGTAAAGTAACGCCGCAAGAAGTACAGCAGGTTGCAAATAAGTATCTCAAACTTGAAGCACGAACAATAGGTTACTTTAAACCAACTCAAGCACCCATCTCATCCAAAAATAATACTAAAACAAAACCATCCCAAACTCACGAAAACTTTATATCAGGGGCACCTGTAAACCCGGCAGAACTATCAAAGTATTTGCCGCAGATTGAAGATACATCTGGAGGTAATACAGTGCGAACTTTACCCCAGAGTATTACATTAGCCAATGGGATACGGGTTTTGATGTTGCCCGATAAAAGTACTCCCACAATTACATTAAGCGGTCATCTGAAAGCAGGTTCAGAATTTGACCCTTCGGAAAAAGCCGGATTGGCAGCATTGGTAGCTGATAACTTGCTCAATGGTACCAAATCTAAAGATGCATTAGCGCTTGCCAAAGCTTTGGAAGAACGCGGTGCAACTCTAGATTTTGATGCGTCACGTGAAGGGGTGCGGATTGAGGGTGACAGTTTGGCTGAGGATTTACCTATTTTGCTCCATACTTTGGCAGATGCGATTAAAAATCCTACCTTTCCGAAAAAAGAGTTGGAATTGAGCCGCAGACAGGCTTTGATTGGACTCGAAGAAGACTTGGACGACCCTGAAGAAGTAGCCAGAAGAACATTTGTGCAGTCGGTTTACCCAAAGAAACACCCTTCACATCGGTTACCCACTGTAAACAGTTTGCGTTCAGTTAGCCGCAGTGACGCGATCGCTTTCAAACAAAAGTATTATCGTCCTGATGCAATGGTGTTGGCGTTAGTGGGAGATTTCGACCCTACCAAAATACTCAAGCTAATTAAAACTGAGTTTGGTGATTGGCAAGTTAGCGGTAAACCTCACCAAATCGATTATCCGACTGTATTGATGCCCGATAGCCTTGTGCGGGTCAACTCAGTACTACCAGGTAAAGCCCAAGCTGTGACATATATGGGTGGTACAGCAATTAAGCGCAATGACCCCCGCTATTATGCAGCACAGGTATTAAACCAGATTTTGGGAGGCGATACTTTATCGAGTCGTCTTGGTGCTGAGGTACGCGATCGCCTGGGGTTAACCTATGGTATTTTCAGTAGTTTTCTTGCGGGCAGGAATAGCGGTACATTTTTGATTGAAATGCAAACTAGTCCCGAAGATGCCAATAAGGCGATCGCTAGTACCCGCAAATTACTCCAAGATATCCATCAGCAAGGAGTTAGCGAGCAAGAAGTCGAAATTGCCAAACGTACAGCGATTAGTAACTATATTGTATCGCTAGCAAATCCCAATGAATTAACCCACCAAATTTTAATGAACCAAGTTTACGATTTTGAGACTAAAGAATTGCAAGATTTCATTAATAAAATCAATCAAGTTTCCCTTTCTCAAGTAAACCTTGCAGCACGAGAACTACTCCATCCCGATAAAATTGTCGTGGTCACAGCAGGGCCGGCAGTAGTCGCAGGTCAGTGAATCCCGTAGGGGCGCTCTTTCCCCCGCCCTTATACTTGTGGTCTGCGAAAAAAATGTAGATATGATACCTACTAAGGGACTTCCAATAAAGAAACTATCCCATAATGAGGGCGCAAGCATGACCGCCCCTACAGATTAATTAGGGATTTGGGATAATTTATTTTCTGGTGTTCCCTAACAATCTTTAACTACACCGTATTGGGTTATACCAATTTAATAGGAAGTTGCATAAATATTGAACCCCACCCTAACCCTCCCCGCTTGCGGGGAGGTAACCGGATTTTCCCCTCCCCGCAAGCGGGGAGGGGATTAAGGGGTGGGGTAAAATTCTATGCAGCTTTACATAGAATTGGTATTAAGGATAATCTATAAGGCTTATTCCCGGTTTTTTTATTTCCCCTATCCCTAGTAGTATTGCATCCCCTCCCGCTCCCTCGTACCAAAAATAAGTTAACTTAGAGTATATAGATATTGTCGTTCTACTAATTTAGATTTCCCATCTACACTGACAGCGACAAAGCGAAAATAATTATAAATTTCCCCCATGAACATCCTCAGTAATCTGCTTTCTCAAACCGCTCAACCCAGCTCATCCAAACGCCAACGTCGAGGCATCGAAATTAAGTCGCCGCGTGAAATTGATATTATGCGGCAATCTGCGAAAATTGTGGCAACTGTTCTTAAAGAAATTTCCGAGATGGTGCAGCCAGGAATGACAACAGCAGACTTGGATGCTTATGCCGAAAAACGTATTCGAGAAATGGGTGCAACACCTAGCTTTAAGGGATATCACGGTTTCACCGGTTCGATTTGTTCAAGCATTAACAACGAAGTTGTACATGGAATCCCCAATGCTAAAAAATTCATCCGTACCGGAGATGTACTAAAGGTTGATACAGGTGCGTTTTTTCAAGGCTTTCATGGTGACTCGTGCATTACTATTGCTGTGGGTGAAGTCACCCCCAACGCAGCGAAATTAATCCGAGTTGCTGAAGAAGCACTGTATAAAGGTATTGAACAAGTTAAAGCGGGTGCTTACTTGCTTGACCTTGCAGGAGCCATTGAAGACCACGTAAAAGGTAACGGTTGTACTATCGTCGAAGATTTTACTGGACACGGTGTTGGTCGCAATTTGCACGAAGAACCATCAGTATTTAACCACCGTACCCGCGACATGCCTAACGTCAAACTGCGGGCAGGAATGACATTAGCGATTGAACCAATTGTTAATGCGGGGTCGAGACATACGCGCACTTTAGCTGACCGTTGGACAGCAGTAACTGTGGATAACTCGCTATCGGCACAGTTTGAGCATACCGTATTAGTTACAGAAACCGGATACGAAATTTTAACCGACCGGACAAAATTGTAATTTTATTTTTGTGTACTAAATAAATAGGCGATATTCCCAACGTGGAGTATCGCATTTTTTGTATCATTGTTTACTGTATGTCATAAGTTTTGATAGGTTCAAAGAATCCGGGTTCATCCAAGAAACCCGGATTCCAATACTGCTTTTGTTAAGGAGAAATTAGAAACCCGGTATCTTGGAGATACCGGGTTTCTAGCCCCTCGACTATCCTTAACCGAGTAGTATTG